>JAQCGA010000401.1 GCA_027619145.1 bacterium
TCCTCTTCCTCCGGACCCCGCTCGGATCGAGCAACTCGGACTACAAAACAAGAAAGTCCTCCTCACCCTGGCCCGTTTGGACCAGAGAAAAGGGCACGACACGGCCCTGCGCGCCCTGGCCAGCCTGAACCGGTCGGACATCGTCTATCTCATTGGCGGAAAAGGCCGGGAAGAGCCTCGCTTGCGGGAACTCACATCCCAACTCGGCCTCGAAAGCCAGGTCCGGTTCCTGGGTTTTGTTCCAGATGCTGATCTGCCCACCATCTACAACCTCTGCGACATCTTTGTCATGCCCAACCGCGTCACAGAAGGCACACAGCTCTCCGGCGATATTGAAGGCTTCGGCATCAGTTTCATCGAAGCCGGAGCCTGTGGCAAACCCGTCATTGCCGGGAGATCCGGCGGGGCCGTAGAAGCCGTCCTGGACGAACAGACCGGCCTGCTCGTGGACCCGCGTACCGAAATCGACACAGCCGCCGCCATCACCCGCCTCCTGGACGAACCCGGCCTATCGGCAACCCTGGGGGCGCAGGCCCGGCAACGCATCCAACGCGAATTCGACTGGCGTATCCTGGCACGTCAGCTAGAGGAAATCCTCTAACCCAATGAGAAAATACAATGGATAAACAATCGCTCGACACATCCAGCGTTCAGCGTCCCGGCGCCTTTCTGGGGCGCATCACACAGGCCATTCGTGACCTGGCAGTACAGAACTTCACCCCCCAGAATTCCGGCAACACCCTGGACGTAGGATGCGGCAATGGCCTTTTTTTTGCTGCTCTTCCTCCGTGTCAAGGTCGGCTGGCCGGGGTGGACTTCGACCTGGACCTGCTCCGCGAAGCCCGGTTGATCTTCAAAGACAATCAGGTTGGGGACGTCTGGCTGGCCCAGGGGAATGGAACTGCGCTTCCTTTTCAGAATGCATCATTCGATAACATATTTTTTCTCAACACGTTAATCAATATCCCCACAGATCAGATCGTACATGATCTGGCAACCGAATTGATGCGTATCTGTCGCCCCGGTGGCCGAATCTACCTGGACATCCGCAATGCCGCCAACCCCTATCTGCGCTTGCGCTACTGGCGGCACAACCGCCGCGAAGACTTCGTCACCCGAGCGTATCATATCCACCAGATCCGTGGCGCATTTGCTTCAGCCGGCTTCCAAATTGTTGCGAAGCACTCCGTAGGTCCCAGGTTTCCGTTTTGCACGCTGGCATATTTGCTGGAACTACAGGCACCCGCTACGAACTCAAATTGACATACTCTTTTGAATAACATAAATTTATCTATTCCAAAACCAAACCATCCCCCATCCCTCACCCCGGAGCAAAATTGTGAAAATCCCGTCAGCCGGAACCCCGCTTTCGGGAACCGATCTGGCGTCCGGTCTGCTCGGCGGCGGCGGCATCCCACCGCCGTCAGCCAGTCTCCAGGATTTCTTCCAGGTTCCCTGGTGCCGCCTGACAGGATCCGGCACATCCGCCCTCTTTGCCGCACTTCAGGTTCTCTCGAAACACTCTGGCCGCAAAGAAATCGTACTCCCGGCCTACACGGCCCCGTCCCTCATCTTGCCCATCCGCAAAGCGGGTCTGACACCGATCCTGTGTGAGGTGAACCTCAAAACCCTCAATTCCGGCCCGGAAGAACTTCTTGCTCACATAACCGAGCAAACCCTTGCCGTAATGCCAGTACACATGTTCGGTCTGCCCGTGGACACACAGCAACTGGCAAAAGAGCTGAACGGTAGCAACGTTTACATCCTCGAAGACGCCTGCTCGGCAATGGGCGCAAAAATCCACGGACATCAGGCGGGCACCCTGGGAGACGTTGGTTTTCACAGCTTCAACCGGGGAAAAAACCTGGCAACTCTGGCCGGAGGAGCCCTCATTGCCCGCAAACAAGAACTCGTTCCAGAACTGGAAAACGTACTGGCAACATACCCGCAACCCGGGTTGAAGCGCAGGACCCGCAACACCCTGCTTACAACGGCTCTGGCCGCTGCTGTTCGCCCTGCAGGGTACGCGATGCTCTACCCCCTGGTGTCAAAATACAAATACACCGAACTCCATACAGATTTTGAGACCTGGGCGTACACATCCTACCAGGCCAGGGTAGGCCGATCTCTTCTAAAACGCTCGGACACAATTTTCGGACGCCGGTACAAAAATGGACGCCTGCTTCACGAACGTCTCTCAGGTAGAGAGCGCATCGAACTTCCCAGTGTCCCCGAAGGCTGTGAGCCCGTATACAACCAGTTCCCCCTCCTTCTTCAGAACGAAAACGTGCGAACAAAGGCACACCGTGCCATCCTGGAAACCGGCCTGGAAGCCACACTACTCTACCCGGACCCCATCCACCGCATCTATAACGATCTGTGGGATGGAACTGGAGCGGACCCGTTTCCCGGTGCAACCGAAATCTCTCAACGGATCCTCCTGATCCCGGTCCATCCACTTGTTCCCCTTGTAGCCCTGGAACAGGCGACAGAAGCAATCCTAAAATCACTTAAGCAAACCATATAATTTATTGCTACAGAATTAATTATATAAAAATATTTCGAAAGGATAGAACCCGTGATCGCCCGAAAAAATCTGATCCGCAACTTTAAGAAAGCGCTGACACAACCCGATTATGCCCTGCGCACCGGCTTCAAGCGCCTCCGTTCTTACGCCTCCTACCACCTCCGCGACGGATACAGCGCCCCCCCGGAGACCATTTCCCTCTTCCTCACCTTCAAATGTAACCTCACCTGCCCGATGTGCGGACAATGGGGAGACCAGGGTGCCTTTAAAGATTTTTCCAATGATACGCTCCGGCAGCAGCTGAGCCTGGAGGAAATCAAAGCCCTCGTAGACGACCTCGCCCCTTCAAAACCCAATATCACCCTCTTCGGGGGTGAGCCGATGATGTATAAAGACTGGACCGAGGTCGTCTCTTACATCAAAAGCAAAGGCATGCGCTGCAATATGGTTACCAACGGCACCCTGATGTCCACCTATGCAGAACGCATCCTGGACTCGGGTATCGACGAAATCATCCTGTCCCTGGACGGTACCCAGGATGTCCACGACGTTACCCGGGGTGAGGAAGGCACCTTCCGAAAACTGGCCCAGGGCGTAGCCGATGTAGCCGAGTTACGAGCCAAGCGTGGGGCACGCCACCCCCACCTCAACATCAACTGCACCATCTTCGAAACCAACTACCGGAACCTGGATGAAATTGCCACCATTGCCGGTGAGATGGGCGCAGACAACATCAACTTCCACCACCTTCTTTTTATCAACCAGCAGGCCTACGACAAAAACAACATCATCTTTAAAGAAAACTTCAACCAGATCACCCCGGATTGGGCTGGTTTCATCTGGAAAGAGCTGCCTGAAATTGACCCCGAAATCCTGATTCAGTCGATCAAAACAGTAGAAGAACGTACAACCGGCCCCAACATCTCCGTATATCCCAACTACACGCCCCAGGAAATTCGGGACTATTACTCCGGGTTCGAATTCGAATCTACCAGCTATAAAAATCGCTGTGTCAGCCTGTGGATGACGGCGTATATTATGCCAGACGGCGCAGTGCGCCCCTACCACACGATGAACTTCTCGCCCGGGAACATCCGTGAACAGGCTTTTCCGGAAATATGGAACAACAAGATCTACCGCAGTTACCGCCGGTTGATCAAAAAACGAAAGCGGTTCCCGGTATGCGCCAAAGGCTGCACCGAGCTCTACCGCTATTGACCATGCGCCCACTCTTCTACGCCCTGGTCCTTCTTCTTGCCGGGTTCCACGACGGGGCCTTCGCACAGCCTTACGAACAGGTACGCGGCGTAATCCATCTGGATTCTTCTATCAGTGGCGGAGAATACGAGCCAGAGGACCTGGTCCAGCTTCTGCGCAAAAACAAACTCCAGATTGCCATATTCACAGACCAGGCCACCACCCGTGTAGAATACGGGTTCTTCCCTGTTCGCTGGATCATGGGCTGGTTTACCGGCTGGGCTGCGGCAAAAGCAACCGGCCGAACCGGCTCCGTGGAAACGTTCGGCGCAGTCAATTACCTCGACCTCCTGGCCGCCATAGACACAAAATATCCGGACACCATCGTCATCCCCGGAGTGGAATCTTTCCCTTTTTATTATTGGCAGGGCAGCCCACTAAGCGGCAACCTGACCATGGTCAACGGGTACAAGCACCTGCTGGCCGTGGGAATGCCCGCAACCGAAGACTACGAAGGCCTCCCCTCGATGAGCAATGGGTTCTTCCGAGGATTCGGACTGGAATCCCTGCTCAGCCTCTGGCCGCTGGTCCTTCTCTTTTTGGGGTACAAATGCCGAAAACGGTCGCATTCGGCAGACTGGCCCCTGCTTTTCACCCTTCCAGCCTTTCTTTTTTTGGGCACAGGCATCCTGTTTCTCCTCCACAACTTTCCATTCCAATTTGGTAAATACGACCAGTACCACGGAGACCAGGGTCTGGCGCCCTACCAGGATTTCATCAACTATGTGGAGGACCGGGGCGGCCTGGTCTTCTGGGCTCACCCGGAGATCTCCAAAGACCAGGTCATCAAAAAAGGCCCGA
>JAQCGA010000402.1 GCA_027619145.1 bacterium
TTGTCTTCGATGCGGATGCCGCCGATGGAGCGCCAGGATTCCAGGGCATCCCAATCTACGGATTGCTTGAATTCTTCACGGCGCTGCGGGTCGTCCAGGATGGCGGGGACAAAGTAGAGGCCGGGTTCTACGGTCATGAGGAGGTTTTCTTCCAGGGGGAGATCCACGCGGATGCCCACACCGCAGCACCGGCGGCCGACTTCACGGCCCGGTGCACGGCCGCCCACATCGCGTACGCCCAGGCCAACCATGTGGCCGATACCGTGGGGGAAGAAGAGTGCTATGGCTCCGGTGTCCAGGAGTTCATCCACATTCCCATTGAGGATGCCTAAGTCGATCAGGCCACGTGCCAGGACTGTTGCAGCGACCCGGTGAACGTCGTGCCATTCGGTACCAATGTGACACTTTGAGATGGCTTCCTGTTGCATGGCCATGACCAGGTCGTAGGCGTCTTTCTGCTGGGGTGTGAACTGGGTTGCAGGATAGGTTCGAGTGACGTCTGCGGTGTAGCCGAAAACGGCTCCCCCGGCGTCTATCAGGACGAGGTCTTCGGGTTGCACGATCTGTTCGCCGGGTGCAAAATGCAAAATGGCTGCGTGAGTTCCAGCGCCTACAATGGTTCCATACCCCATACTGTGGGCACCGTTGCGGAACATTTCGGCTTCGAGTTCGATTTGAATCAGGCGTTCGCTCGCGCCGGGTCGGATGGTTTCGCGTGCTTTTGCATGGCCTGAGGCGGTGGCGTGGACGGCGGTTTTGAGGAGGGCCAGTTCTTCGGCGTCTTTGATGCGGCGGACGCTGTCCAGGCGGGTACGGTATTCGGTTGTCCGTTCTGCGTTGTCTTCGATGGTTTCGGGAGGTGAACCGAGAACGACTATGGGGTGGTTTGAGCGGGTGTTCAGCCATTCGGAGAGTTGTGCTACGTCTTTTCCTTCCGGCGCTTCGGGGTCGCCTTCCCAGAGGCGTTCCTGCGGGGTTACAGGGCGCACGAAGTGGGTCCATCCCTGTTGTGGGTCGAAGGCAAGGACGCCGCCCCAGCGGGTGGATCCGGTGAGCCAGAGATATTCCGGGTGCGGGATGAACGGATAAGTCTGATCCAGGCCGCCGGGTTTGGAGATGGGGTTCCCTGCGCCGATGAGTACAAGAGGAGGGTTTTCACCGAACGCGCGTTCGGCCTGCTGCTGTCGTTTTTTCAGGATATCTGCTGAAAAGAGGGCCATATGATTCTCCGGGAGATCTATTTTTTATATGTGATTATGAGGCTTCGTTTTCTTCTTCTGCCGGTTGAACATCGTGCATGGCACCCACGCGGCGCAGGCCGGGGGCGACGGTGGCGGTGATGAGGACGACCACGATGGTGCCAATGCCACCGCTGACTACGGAGACAATGGGACCGAACCAGTGAGCCACCAGGCCGGACTCCATGCCGCCGAGTTCGTTGGAAGCACCTACAAAGACGGAGTTGACGGCGGAGACGCGGCCGCGTTTGTCGTCTGGCGTGAGCAACTGGATGAGGGTGTGGCGTACAACCATGGAGATGTTGTCGAAGGCACCGGTGAGGAAGAGCATGGCCAGCGAGAGCCAGAAGGAGGTGGAGAATCCGAAGACGATGGTAGCGGCACCAAAGCCGGCTACGGCGAGCAGGAGGTTGCGGCCGGCGTGGCGCATGGGGCGTCTGTGGGCCAGGAAAAGCGCTGTGAGGAATGCCCCGGCGGCGGGGGCGGCGCGGAGCCAGCCGAATCCCTGGGCACCCACGTTGAGGATATTTTCGGCAAAGATAGGGAGGAGGTATACGGCTCCGCCCAGGAGCACGGCGAACATGTCCAGGGCCATGAGGCTGAGGATGAGCCGGTTGCGCCCTACGAAGCGCAGGCCGCCGAACAGGGTTTCCAGGGAGACTTTTGTGGGGCGGGTTGCAATGGGGCGGAAGTGAATTCGCTGGAGCAAAATTACGTAGGCAAACGAGCTGGCTGCACAGAGGACGTAGGCGCTGGATACGCTTATGGCGATGACAAATCCGCCGATGGCAGGACCTATTACCCAGGCCATTTGCATGAGGCTGCTGTTCCAGGTTACCGCACTGGGGAAAACGTCACGCGGGACAAGTTGCGGGAGAAGAGCGCTGCGTGCGGGGCGGCCCAGGGTGGCGGCTGTGGCATCTAGAAAGAGGATGGCGTACATCAGGACGATGGAACCCTCGGCGAAGGAGAGAGCGGCCAGGGCTATGGAGGTGATTGTCATTCCCAGGAGACTACAGGTGACCACCTTGCGCCGGTCGAACCGGTCTGCGATATATCCTGCGGGCAAGACCAGCAGAATGGTGGGCAAGGCCTGCATGAGACCGACGAGGCCCAGGGAAAGGGCCTCGCCGGTGCGCTGATAGATTTCCCAGCCGATGGCAATACTCTGGATCTGGGTGCCAACCAGGGCCAGGAACCAGCCGGATAGATACCGCCTGAAGTCTACAAAACGAAAAGGAGCATAGGGGTCGTGTGCGGTCATGTTATATGGAGCTTTGTAGTGCAGTGATTTCTTCGGGCGAGAGTGCGCGGCTGTAGAGGCGCAGGTCTGCGAGGCGGCCGTTGAAGAAGTCTTGAGCACCCGCGCCAATGCGCAGGGGGCAGGTGTTGGTGAGGTTGAATTGGGATGCGTCGAATTCTGAAGAGGCAGTTACTTCTTTGTTATCGACGTAGAGGTGGAGGCGGTTGTTTTTTCGCACTGCAGTCAGGTGATGCCAACCGGGGGTTAGCTCGCGATCGTGTGTGACGTTTTTGCCGGATTCGAGGGCATAGACGTGACCGGAAGGCAGGGTGCCTGCATAGAGTTTTCCGTTATATATGGCCATCGACCAGATGCGGCGGTATTTGACATCGGGCGTTTTGTCGAGCTGGCCGGTGAGGGCCCAGTTTCCGTCGCTTTCATAGCGGTAGACCTGGCCTAATGGCAGGGTGCCTGCATAGAGTTTTCCGTTGTACACGGCCATGGCCATGACTTCGAGTTCGTCGCCCAGGCGACCCACGTCTGTCCACATGGGGTTGCCGTCGTCACGGAAGACTTTGCCTTCGGGCCAGGTGCCGGTATAGAGTTTTCCTTCGTGGGCGGCAAAAGAATAGACCTGGGTAACGTTCTGCTGGCCCCCGGCGTGAGACCAGTTTGTGCCGCCTTCGTAGCGGAAGATGCCGCCTTCTTCTTTGCCTTCGTTGCCGGCGCCGTAGAGGTGGCCGTTGAATACAGCAAGAGACATGAGGCGGCGGCCGGGTGTGCCGCAGGAGATCCAGGTTTGATCGCCGTCGTAACGGAAGATACCCTGGCTGTAGAGGGGAATGGCGTAGAGTTCGTTTTTGTACACGGCCATACCTGCTACGGAGTCTGCGCCTTCGAGGTGGCCAATGTGGGTCCAGTTGGTGCCGCCTTCGTAGCGGTACATGTTGCCGCCGGGATTCAGGTTTTCAGAATCGGGAAGGGCGGAGCCGCCGGGTTTGTAGCGGGAAGATCCGGCGTAGAGCTTTCCGTTGTACACGCAGAGAGAGGCCATGGTGTTGCATTTGTCCGGGCCGCCGCAGTCGATCCAGCCGGTGTTTCCGTCGTAGCGGTACACGTGTCCGGTTTCGTCTGCGCCGGTTTCGAAAGTGCCAGCATAGAGGTCGCCTTCAAAGACGGCCAGAGAGTACACGCGGAGGTTATTTCCAGGTCGACCTGCGTCTATCCAGCCGGAGTCGATGCCGCCGGAGTCGATGCCGAAGTGGACGTGACGGAAGTTGGACTGGGCCGCGGTGACTCCGGCGTTGTTGAGGATGCCAAAGTTGAAGCCTGTGCGGGTTTGTGGATCAAATTTACTGGCGATGTCTCCCAGGATATCGTCCAGGGCTTCGCTGGTGTGGACCCAGGCTGAAAGGCTGAAGTCTTTGTTGCCGAGAGCGAGGGCGTCGTGGTGGGGAATTTCGATATATGCACCCTGGCCGTTGAATGCGGCTGCACCAGAGGTTGCACCACCGGGGCCGTCGGCTTTGAGGTTGGCACCGTGGTTGGTGCCGTGGTTTCCGTTTCCGGAATGGTCCTGGGTGTCGCCAGCGAGTTTCCAGTGGCCTGCGAGGTTTGCGTTGAGGTCCATCGTTGTGGTTCTCCCGAATGAGGGTAGGGGCGAGGCATGCCTCGCCCCTACGGAGGCTTATGAACGTTCGTCTATGATCGCGATGGCTTCTACCTGGATGAGCGCATCGGGATGAGCCAGGCGTGGGACTTCGAGTACTGTAGCGGCCGGTGCGCCGTCTGGCAGGTATTCCGTACGGGCTTCGACGGAAGCCGAAAAGTGATCCATGTTGAGGGCGCAGGTGGTGATTTTGATGAGGTTGCTGAGATTTCCACCTTCGGATTGCAGGATACGGCGCAGGTTCTGGTAGATGTAGCGGGTCTGAGCGCGGATGTCGCCTTTGCCTACAATGTTTCCATGTGCGTCAACGGCTTCCCGTGCGGAGAGAAAGACGAGACGGCCGCTTTCATGACGGATGCCCATCTGGTACCCGGCCACGGGTTGTGCGGTTTGAGGTGTGAGGATGGTGTGCATTGTAACGTTGGACAGGCCTT
>JAQCGA010000403.1 GCA_027619145.1 bacterium
TGGAGGTTCTGCAAGGCAGTTTCACATGGGTTTTCACCCGGCTGCTGAATTTTCAATCCCCTTAAATAAAAGTTCTCAGCTTTTTGTAGATGATTGCGGGATTCGTAAAATTTTCCGAGGTGATACAGGTTGGTCACGTATCGAGGCTGGTGCTCATTGGATTTCAGAAGATAGGTTTCAGCGTCTTGGAAGCGGCCTTGTTTAAAATAAAGCCAGCCGAGGGCATCGTGCATGGTTGTGAAAGGAGGTTGTTTGTCCAGCCACGTGTCCCATTCAGCGTCAGACCAGGCAGGGGGCCGGGCGTCTGCCAGCAGGCTCTTGATCTTTTGAATTCCTGTTTGTGCGATACGTTCAATTTCTTGAAAGGAAGAAGTGCGCTCGGTCAGGGCGATCACATAACCGGGAGCCTGAAAGGAAAAGCGGGCCTGATCGTAGCGGAGGATATTGTTGACGGTTTCGAGCAAGACAACCGGATCCTCTTGCGGATCCTCTTTCAAACAGGCGAACAGGGCGGTGTAGGCCGCTGCGAGGAGTCTGGGATCATTGTGATGGGGCCTCCGGATGAAATTGCGAAGCATATCGCGGTACGTTTCGTCATGCGCAAGGGTCTGTATCTTATTCGGGTTGGCCTGAAACACGCTGTCGGCGTAGTTCCTGTAGCGGATTGTGAGGGGCCATTCCGCAGCGGGACTATCCGACAGATCCCGGAGGATGCGGTCTGCCAGTTCACGTTGCTTCTCCACAAGTCCCATTTCCCCGTAGATTTCGAGGACGGCAACCAGGGAGGTGGCGTGCATGGTGCGGTTTTTCAGGAAGGTTGTGATGTCGGATTCGATTTCTTTTTGTATTTCTTCAGGTTTGTTGTCTTTTTTTTGCAGGAGAGTTTGCCAGTAGAGCTGGTGGATTTCGGAGGAGTGAGGGGCCAGTGTACAGGCTTTTTTCAGGAGAGGGTATGCTTTTTCCAGGTTGCGGGACCAGGTGAAAAATCGGCCGCGAAAATAGTACGCTTCCGCGTTGTTTGGATCCCGGGTTGTGGCTTCTGCAAAAGCAGCCGAGTCTGCAATGACGTTGAGCAGCTCAACCGTTGTCCGGTTTGCGGCCTTGCACTGTTCCACGAAGGTGTTGAATTCGTCCTTTTGACCGTGATGCCGCAGGGTACGGGCACGCATCCAGAGGATATCGGGATGGTCCGGGGCCAGGTCCAGGGCACGCCGGCTGGCTGCAAGAGCTTCTGCTGTGGGTACTCCAATTCGGAACCGGCCGATTTCGGGGGCGGAGATGACCATTAAGGAAGGGGCGTTGAGCACTTCTGCCAGAGCAAACCAACCCCACGGACTTTGCGGACTGGTTTCGGTGAGATGCTCGGCGATAGTTCGGGCAGAATCTCTGGGCGCGGGGTTGTTCGCAATACCGCTGTTGGTCAGGTTCAAGAGGTACCAGGCGCGTAATTCCAGGTTTTCCGGAAAACGATGGATGAGAGAATTGCCTTCATGCATACCCGCTTCAAAATCATGGTTGAAATAGAATGACCGGACATGTGAGACGGCTTCCGGGGCAGTGCCGGGAAACTGCCGAGCACATGCGGGCGCCATAAGGAGGAAGAGGAAGAAGAGGAGGTGGCGGCTGGAGGAGGGCATTGGGAAGGTCTCCTGTGATGTTGTGATCATTCTGGCCCATGGGTTCATTCCTGATGATGGGCGTAGGGTGTTTGATATCCTTCCCGATCGAAGTGAGGCCAGGGGGTTTCGCTGTGGAGCATTTTGAAGAATTGTTCTACTCCTTGTTACGGATTTCTCGGGCAATGTCTTCAACGGTCTTCTGGTCAAACAGGGTGTGGCGTTCTTTTGTATAGTCTCCATGGCCCAGTTCATGTTGGCCTGTTGGTTCATCCTGTGCGATTCTGCCGTCCAGCATGCGGATTACGCGCTGGGTGTGTCGGGCGATATCTTCTTCGTGTGTTACGACAAGAACGGTTTGGCCCTGACGGTGGAGATCGGCGAAGAGTTCCATGATCTCTTCGCCCGTGCGGCTGTCCAGGTTGCCCGTAGGTTCGTCGGCGAGAAGAATTGCGGGATTGTTGATCAGTGCGCGTGCAATGGCCACGCGCTGGCGTTGTCCTCCGGACAGCTCATTCGGCTTATGTAACATACGATCCGCCAGGCCTACGAGTTCCAGCATTTTTTCGGCTTTTTCCTTGCGCAGCCGTTTGCGCACACCGGCATAGACCAGGGGTAACGCGACGTTTTGCAACGCCGAGGTTCGGTTGAGCAGGTTGAACGTTTGAAATACAAATCCGATCTTTCGATTGCGTACGTCGGCGAGCGCATCTTTGTTCATGGAACTGACAAGCTCACCGTCCAGTTCGTACTTTCCTTCCGACGGTGTATCCAGACATCCCAGAACATTCAGCAGGGTGGACTTGCCCGAACCCGATGGTCCCATAATGGCCGCGTATTCATTCTTTTGAATGGTTAGCGTAACCGAACGCAGTGCGTGTACTTTCTCGGTTCCCATCTGATAGGTTTTTCGAATGTTCTCCAGCAGGATCTGTGCGTTATTCATAACGAAGGGCCTCAACGGGGTCCAGTTTGGACGCTCTTGCCGCCGGGTACACGCCGAAGAACATTCCGATGCTTCCTGAGATGAGCACTGCAAGACCCATTGCTTCAAATGAAACTACGCTGGGAAAATCGGCTTTGGAATAGTGCTCGATGAGCATGGAGATGCCGGTTCCCAGCCCCAGGCCGCAGAGGATTCCGAGGAATCCGCCGAAAAGGCTCAGGACCATGGCTTCGATTACGAATTGGATTAAGATGTGGCGTTGGCGGGCACCCAGAGCTTTGCGGATGCCTATTTCACGGGTTCGCTCGGTTACGGATACCAGCATGATATTCATGATTCCGATGCCGCCCACCATGAGTGAAATTCCTGCGATGCCGCCGGCTACCAGTTTCATGATCAGGGTTACTTTCTCCACGTTTTCCAGAATCCCTTCACCGCTTTGCAAGCGGTATTCACCTCCATGACGATGCAATCGATTCAGCACTTTTCGGATGCCCAGCGTTACCGGTTCCACATCTTCGGCTGCTTTCACGTACACAAAAATGATGTCGTACTGGTCGTTGCCGCGTACCCTTTTTTGTACGGTGGTGACCGGGACTACAATTTGATGTCCCCAGTCGCGGCCAAATAACACGCGGGGTTTCATGACGCCGATGACCGTGTACCGCTCGCCGCCGAGTTTTACTTCCTGCCCGATAGGGTCCAGCCGGTCAAAGAGGTCTTCCGCGATTTTGTCTCCAATGACGCATACCCGCCGCCACTCGCGCACGTCCCAGTCCGAGATAAACCGTCCTCTGTCCAGTTCCCAGTCCATTGCTCGATGGTATCCGGGCAGTGTGCCCTGGACTTCGCCGATGGCGGAGGCTTTTTGAAAACGTACCTGTGCATTCCAGGCCATGACCGGAAGGGCTGAGTCCATGCGATCTACTTCGGCTCTCATTGCTGTCAGGTCTTCGGCTGTTAAATATTCCCGCCAGGTGCGAGGCACGCGCCGTCCGCCTTCAACCGAATAGGATCGGGGTGGTTGTAAGATGATGAGATTGGCCCCGCCCATTTGCGAAAACTGGGAGACGATACTTTGCCGGAGTCCTTCGCCAATCGATACGACGCCCACCACGGCGCCCACACCAATGGTGATGCCCAGAATGGTTAGCAGGGACCGCAATACGTTGGCCCAGAGTTGTGACACGCCGATGGCGACCAGTTCGAAAAGGCTCATTTTTCATCTTTCTCAGAAGCTTTTTCTTTTTTCTGTTTCTGAAAGATCTTCTCGGCATTGACTGCCACGGAATCCCCTGGCGCCAGGTTTGACAGGACTTCCAGGCGGGTATCGGATTTTAGCCCGACTTCGACTTCTGTTTCGACAAAATCACTTCCCGTTTTCAGATACGCGAGAAAGCGTCCGCGCATCCCTTTTTTGTCATCCGTCCGGGCATCTTCTCCAAAGTCTTCGTACAGCGCTTCGATGGGCAAATAGGTCGTCGAATCTTGTCTGGCGAAGATGATGTCGATATCACACGACATCCCCTGGCGCAACCGAGGCTCCGGATTCAGCATTCGGATATCGGTTTCAAACGATACAATGGAACCGCCTGGCGGGATCTGGCCTACCGGCGCAATCCGGTGCACTTCGCCCAGGTAGGTGGTGTCTGGGTACGCGTCTACGATAATTTGAACTTTCTGCCCGGGCTTCAGTCGGCCCACGTCCACTTCGCTGATTCGGGCTTTGACCATCATTTGGCTCGGATCACCGATCTCGTACATGACGGTACCCGTTACTGTGGACAGAATACCGGATACGACCACCTCGCCGAGTTCTACCGGGCGGCCAATGACAATGCCCGATGTGGGCGCCAGGACGCGTACATCGTCCAGCTTTTGACCGGTTTCCGGGATTGCACCGGACGACCGCTGAATGTTTGACCGGGTTTCCAGGGTTTCCAGTTCCAGTTGCGCCAGGCGAAAGGCGTTGCGGGCTTTTAGGTGCTGGTCTTTCACCCGCTCAATTTCTTCATCG
>JAQCGA010000404.1 GCA_027619145.1 bacterium
ATTTCTCGGATTGGGTTTTACGATTCGCGCACGAACCGGAATCTGTATGGCGAGGCGGAGGCGCGTAGTTTGCGGCAGATGAAGGTGTGGATGCAGGCGTGCTACCGGAACAACGTGCCGTTTGATCTGTTTCAGCAGGAAGAACTGGAACGGCTGGGGGAGTACGCGGTTGTGGTGTTGAACGAAGTGGCAATGTTGTCCGATGAAGAGATGGTGGCGCTGCGTTCATTTGTTGTGAACGGAGGTACGCTGGTGTGGACCGGGCGCACGGGCGAACGGGATGAAAAGGGCATCCGGCGCGAAGGGGATTACCTGGCAGAACTGTGGGATCTGGCGGATGCGGTTCCGGTGCTGGACGGTGGGGATGTTGTGGAACATTCGGTGGGTGAGGGTGTGTTGGTACGGATTGCTGGTGATTGGGGAACGGAACCGTACGAAGGAGCATACAATGCAGACCGCTGGCAGGCGGAGGAGATCCGGGTTCCGTTTCGGGCAATGACAGATGCCGGGCTGGTGGATCGACGAGAGATTGTGGCGTTTTTGGTGGCGTTGCTGCCGGATGGGCCGGATCTGGAAGTTGAAGGTTTGTCGGAGGGAGTGGTTGTGACAGCGTATGTTTCAGGAGCAGGAGATGGGCTGTGTGTTCATCTGGTGAATGCGGCGGAGACGCTGGATGTGAGGTCGGGTGGAGCGGTGGGGCATGCAGATCCGATTCCGTTGCCAATGCACAGCGGGGCACCTATTCACATACGGGTGCGTAAACCTGCGGCGCTGGCCGGACGGGCCGTGGCGAATGCGCAGTACCTGGATCCGGAGAAGGAAGGTGAGGTAAATCTTCCTGTGGTGGACGAAGGGTTGGTGGTGTCTGTGGAGGTTGATCCGGGATTGATTGGATGTTATGGGTTGATCGCGATGGATTTTTCGGGGTAAGAGAGCCGGGCCTGTTAAGACAGGAGAGGGTATGGTGGTTCACGAAGCAGGTGAGTATAAGGCCGATATTCTGGCGGTGGATGATACGCCGGTGCATTTGCGCCTGCTGGCAATTATGCTGGCGGAACAGGGATATCGTGTGCGTCTGGCATCCAGTGGTGCGGAGGCACTTCTGGAGGTGGAGAAGGAGCCGCCGGATTTGATTCTGCTGGATATTCACCTGGGCGACCTGGACGGATACGAAGTGTGTCGCCGCCTGAAGACGGAACGTCGGACGCGCGATGTGCCGATTGTTTTTATGGGAGATGTGGGTGATGTTTTGGATTGGGGGCTCGCGTTCACGGTGGGAGGAGTGGATTATATTCCCAAGCCGTTTCAACTGGGTGAGGTGCTGGCCCGCGTGGAACATCATCTGGAGTTGCGTCGGTTGCAAGATGAGTTGCGCCAGGCAAACGATGATCTGGAACGGCGGGTAGAGGAGCGCACCGCAGAGTGGGTGCGACTGAATACGGCGTATGAGCGTTTCGTGCCGCGCGAGTTCCTGGGGTTGCTTAAAAAAGAGAGTATTACGGATGTGCGGCTGGCGGACCAGGTGCAGCGTGAGATGAGTATTATGTTTTCGGATATTCGAGACTTTACACCGCTGTCCGAGAGTATGAGTCCGCAGGAGAATTTCAATTTTTTGAATTCTTATCTGAGCCGGGTGAGTCCGGTCATTCGGAACCACCGGGGATTTATTGATCAGTATATTGGCGATGGAATTATGGCGCTGTTTCCGGACAGTCCGGATGATACGCTGCAGGCAGCGATTGCAATGTTCACAGAGTTAGATGTGTACAATACACATCGCGGACGTAGCGGGTACCAGCCCATTCAGATTGGAACGGGTGTTCATACGGGTAATTTGACGCTGGGCATTATTGGTGGAACAGAGCGGATGCAAGGGACGGTGATTGCGGATGCGGTGAATTTGACGGCCCGGTTGGAAAAGCTGACAAAGCTGTACGGGGCGTCAATTATTATCAGCGAGTCCACGTTTAAAAAGCTTCAGGCTCCGGAGGTGTACCAATATCGATTTCTGGATCGAGTGTGCGTGAAGGGGAAGAGCCATCCGGTGGAAATTTACGAGGTAATGAACGGGGACTCGGAAGAAGAGATAGAACAGAAGCTGAACACGCAGGCGCTTCTGGAGGAGGGGTTTGTATTGTATTGTGAACGCAGGTTTACAGAGGCTCTGGAAAAGTTTGGGCAGGCCTTACAAATGAACAGTGCAGACCGGGCGGTTCGGCTGTACGTGGATCGGACAGAACGATTTTCGAAGCAAGGGGTACCGGAAGATTGGAATGGGGTGGTGGATTTGCTGGTGGAGTAGTTCTGATTACGTGTAAGAGGTTGATGCGGTGGGGTTTCTGGTAGGGGCGAACCTTGTGTTCGCCCGGAATTTGGATTGAAAAAGCAGAGGTGATTGGGTATGGCAGATGGAGCCGATGGGATGTTGCAAGAATATGAGAGGCTGGGGTATGCGGTTTTTCGGGAAGTGCTGGATGCAGACCTGGTGCGTGAGGCGTGTGCGCACGTGGAGTGGTTGTGCGAGAAGCACCCGGATTTGCGACCGGAACAGTTGCACCATCATTTGATGACGGATGATCCATTCTGGGTGCGGCTGGTGAGCGACGATCGATTGTTGGATCTCGCCGAGTTATTTGTGGGGCCGAATATTGGGTTGTTTGCGTCGCACTATATTTCCAAGCCGCCGTCGGACGGGCAGGCGGTGTTGTGGCATCAGGATGGGAGTTATTGGCCGCTGGAGCCGATGGAGGTGGTTACGTTGTGGCTGGCGGTGGACGATGCTACGCCCGAAAATGGGTGTATGCGGGTGATTCCCGGTACGCACCGGATGGATTTGCAGAAGATGAATCGGCGGGCGGATACGCCGAATGTGTTGAATTCGGAAATCGATCCGGCGCTGGTGGATGAGGAAAAGGCGGTGGATCTTGTTTTGAAAGCCGGGGATGTGTCCGTACACCATCCGAATCTGGTGCATGGGTCGAACCCGAATACGTCTTCCCGGCGGCGATGTGGATTGACGATTCGGTATATTCCTACAAGTACTCGTATTGTGTCGGAGAAGCCGTGGCCCAGCGCGTTTTTATTGCGCGGAGAAGCGGTTTCCGGGGTCAATGCATATTTACCGCGACCGAAGTATGTGGCGGGCAAATATATGGCTTTCCGAGGATGTGAGGAATGGGCATGAACGTAAAGAAATTGCTGAAAAGGTCAGATATAGGACAAATTGACAATTATCAATTGCCGATTATCAATTGACAATTGGCTTGTTCCCCAATGGTTTCCTCCGCTTTTCCCTCCTGCTTTTCTTCGTTGATTTTTTTTGAACCCTCCTTGCAAATTTTGTGTCTTTACATATTGAAGCGCCGAATTTTCACTTTTGTTCCCCCTGTACACCTGAGCCGGAGTGGGTATGTGCCCGGAGAGGGACCTGATCCAGCAGTGTCTGGCAGGCAACCTGGATGCGTTTCGGTTGAAGGGTTGGGTTGCCGGGGTCGTTTCCACCTTTCTTGCACGCGCAAGATAAGGTGGAGCCAAAGAAGCGCGTCCCTCAGGTGCCGGGCGGCTGATGTCCCGCAAACCGTTTCGGCGGGTACACGGTGCGGTTGTGGCCTGCGTGTTGGGGAGGAGGCTCTGGGGATGGCAATGGACGGAATCACGCGGGACATCCCCTTCCCTTCCGCCGCTGGAGTGGTGGATGTGTGATGATGTTGTAGGGGCGAACCTTGTGTTCGCCCGGTCGTTGGGACGGATTACCATCCGCCCAGATTCTGTTTCTGGTTTTCGTAGGGGTAGCCCCCCGTGGCTACCCGGCGTCCAGGGTATTTTTTTGTCGAACGCAAGATATCTATTTCCTACCTATCCGACGCGTACCGGGGTGATGATTTTCTGTCGGTCCTTCTCCCGCTCGCGGGAGAAGGATGTCGGGCTTTGCCCGACAGGATGAGGGACTATGCGGATTATTGTGATTGTTCTGGGGTTGCTGTTTGCTGGTGAAGGGGTTGCGGGACAGGTTGATTCCGTGCGGGTGGATTCGTTGTGTCAGGCGGGAAGGAATTCGCTGGCGGGGGAAAACCTGGAGGAGGCACAGGTTCTGTTTAAGCAGGCACTGGACGCATCACCAGAGTCGTTGGAGGCGTTGCGTGGGTTGGGCGAGGTGGTGTTTCGTCAGGAGAAGTGGGGAGATGTGAAAGAGGTGTACGGAAAGGTGCTGGCGCAGGTTCCGGAAGATGCGGAGGCGTTGTATCGGCGAGCGATTGGATTTCGGGAGACGGGGAAGGTGAAGGCGACAGGGCCTCGCTGGCTGGACTGGCGGGCTTCGGAGCAGTTGTTCAAGAAGCTGGTGGAGAAGTGGCCGGTGTACGGGGATGGATATTTACAATATGCGGAGTTGGAGCGGTATCGTGGGGAATACCGGAAGGCGATTCGGTTGGGGGAGATGCAGGTTGAGGTGAGACCGGGATGGGGGCAGGGGGAGTTTCGGTTGTTTCGGTTGTATCGGCATTTGTTGGACAATGGGAATCCAGTGGAGGAGGCGGGCTGGTTGCGGGAGCAGACGTCTGAGTTCGCACAGTA
>JAQCGA010000405.1 GCA_027619145.1 bacterium
GAAAAAATGCCTCAATTTTCCGAATGTCCTTTTTTCCAGGTTCGGCCTCCACCCCACTCCCACAATCTACCGCATATGGCCCCACCGTACGAATCGCCTCCGCTACATTCTCCGGCCCAATCCCGCCGGACAGCACAATCTGCCCATACGTTTTTGCGGCCCGGGCCAGATCCCAGTTAAACGTCTCACCCGTCCCGCCGTACAACCCTTTCTTCATCTTATCCAGCAAAAATGTCTTCACCGGATAAGCCCGCATCGTCTCCGGGTCAAACCCCTCGCCTACCCGCAGTGCCCGAATCACCGGCACCGGGTACCCTTCACAATCCTCTGGCGTCTCATCCCCATGCAACTGCACTGCCCGCAACCCAGTTCGAGACACAACCTCCTGCACTTTCTCCCTGGGTTCATTCACAAACACACCCACCGGCGTCACAGACGGAGGCAGATCCGCAACAATCTCCGCAACCTTCTCTGGAGAGATGTATCGCGGACTCGGCGCATAAAAAATAAACCCCAGAGCGTCCGCCCCATGCGCTACCGCGCACAGAGCGTCCGCCCGGTTGGTAATCCCGCAAATCTTCACCCGCGCCCTCATGCCGCCCTCCACCTCTACTTCACCTTCGGCTTCGGAAAATCTGCCATCGACGCCCGGAACTTTTCAATATCCTCATCCGGCAACGCGTAATCCACCAACTCCCCATTAAAAAACTTGTCGTATCCCACCAGATCCATCAACCCGTGGCCGGACCAGTTAAACAGAATCGTCTTCTCCTTGCCTTCTTCCTTCGCTTTATTCGCCTCTTCCACCACAGAAGCCAATGCGTGCGATGTCTCAGGCGCACTGATGAAACCCTCTGTCCGCGCCCACAACACCGCAGCCTCATAACTTTCAAGCTGATGATAAGAACGCGGCTCAATCAGCCCATCCATTACCAATTGACTCACCAGCGGCGCCACGCCGTGGTACCGCAGTCCGCCCGCGTGGATGGGCGCAGGCACAAACGTGTGTCCGAGAGAATGCATAGGCATCAGCGGCGTCATACCCACCGAATCGCCAAAATCATAGGCAAACTCTGCGCGCGTCAGCGTGGGGCACGCCTTTGGTTCCGCAGCAATCACCTGCACCTCTTTGCCATGGATCTTATCGCGCAAGTACGGGAAAGCCAGCCCGGCAAAGTTCGACCCACCGCCCACGCAACCAATTACCACATCTGGATAGGCGTTCAGCTTCTCCATCTGCTTCTGCGCTTCCAGTCCAATAATCGTCTGGTGCAACATCACGTGGTTCAGCACGCTGCCCAGACTGTACCGTGCGTTCTCATCGCCCACCGCTTCTTCTACTGCCTCGCTAATCGCAATCCCCAGGCTACCTGGCGTATCCGGCATCTCCGCCAGAATTTTCCGGCCCGCTTCCGTCTGATTGCTGGGACTGGGAATACAATTTGCACCCCACACCGCCATCATCATCTTCCGGAATGGCTTCTGCTCAAAACTGATCCGCACCATATACACCTTACACTCCAACCCATACAACGAACAGGCAAATGCCAGCGCACTTCCCCACTGCCCGGCACCCGTTTCCGTGGTCAACCTCTTAACCCCAAATTCCTTATTGTAATACGCCTGGGGGATTGCCGTATTGGGCTTGTGGCTACCCGCCGGAGAAACACCCTCGTTCTTGTAATAAATCTTCGCCGGCGTACCCAGTGCTTTCTCAAACGCCCTCGCTCGGTACAAAGGACTGGGCCGCCACAACAAAAGCTTCTCCATCACCCCGTCCGGTATATCAATCCACCGCTCCTGACTCATTTCCTGTTCAATCAAGTTCATTGGAAAAATCGGTGCCAGGTCATCCGGCCCCACCGGCTGCCTTGTAACCGGGTGTAGCGGCGGCTGCATCGGTGTGGGCATATCAGCGGCAATATTATACCATTGTTTAGGAATCTCGCTTTCCTGTAACACCACTTTCGTATCCATCACTGACTCCTCCCCAGAAGTTCGCGAAGCTTCAATCCGATATCCGGCGCGCGCATCAGGCTCTCGCCCACCAGCACCGCGTCCACACCGGCATCACTTAGCCGAACCACATCGTCCCGTGTATGAATCCCGCTCTCGCTGACAATGACCAGATCGTCCGGCAAATAATCCATCAGGTCAAAGGTCGTTTGCAAGTCGGTCTGAAAAGTGGTAAGATCCCTGTTATTGATCCCCACAATATCGGCCCCGGCTTCCAGGGCCACCATCACTTCGCCATATGTATGCACTTCCACCAGCGCATCCAGCTCTACCTCTTTGCACACCTGCAACAACCCTTCCAACTCTTCTGGCTGCAGCGCCGCCACAATCAACAACACCGCCGCCGCCCCAATGGCCCGCGCCTCGTAGATCTGATATGGATCAATCACAAAATCTTTACGCAAAATGGGAATATCCACCACATTGCTCACCTGCGTCAGGT
Organism: bacterium; assembly: GCA_027619145.1. Next base: position 2,459 of record JAQCGA010000405.1, read on the forward strand.
ACTCATCTGTGCCCTGAAAATACTTCTGATCCGTCAATACGCTAATGGCCGTTGCCCCATTCTCCTCGTACGCCTCTCCAATCATCACCGGGTCAAAATCCGCCCGGATCACGCCCTTGGACGGCGAAGCCTTCTTGATCTCCGCAATCACGGCCACCTCTTCTTCTGCAATCAACGCTTCAAAAAACGAAGGAGGCATTGGCGCAGACTCGTCAAGCTGATGCACCATTTCCAGAGGTACCTGCTTGCGCCGTTCTTCCACGTACTGCCGCTTATACGCGATGATCTCGTCCAGAATGGAAGCCATTTTTATGCCCCGCGATTAGGAGTCGCCTACAAGAGTGACAATCAGCAGTTCACGAGCGAAAGAGAAGAATCGAGTACGCTTGCAAATCGTTGAACACCCACGATCAACCCTTGCCCTTTCACCGCCCATTGCTCGCCGCTCGAAGCCCATCTAGCTTTTCCCGCGCCTTCCCGGACCTCACAACTTCCCGTGCCAATTCCAGACCGTCTCCAATATCCTCGGCCAATCCACCTGCCGCAATCGCCGCGCCTGCATTCAACAGGACAATATCCAGTTGTGGCCCCTCTTTTCCATCCAGAACCTGTTGCACAATCCCGGCATTCTCCTCCGCATCCCCACCGCCCAGTGCATCCGCAGTCACCTCTTTCAGACCAAACTGTTCCGGCCGGATCTCGTACGTAGACACCTTCCCGTCGCGCAACTCGCTCACCCGCGTAGGCCCTGTCGTACTGATTTCATCCAGCCCATCCAGCCCGTGTACCACAAATGCCCGTTCCGATTCCAGTTCGCACAGCACCCGAGCCACCGGCTCTGTCAATGCCTTGCCGTACACCCCAATCACTTGCCGCCTCGCACCGGCTGGATTCGTCAGCGGCCCCAGCATATTAAACACCGTACGCACGCCCACTTCCCGGCGTGGACCAATCGCATATTTCATGGCCCCGTGCAACGCAGGCGCAAACAAAAACCCAATCCCCACCTCATCCAGACAACGCTCCACAACATCCGGCGCAGCTTCTATATTCACCCCCAGCGCCTTCAGCACATCTGCACTCCCACACTTACTGGACGCCGCCCGGTTTCCGTGTTTGGCCACACACAACCCCGCCCCCGCAGTAACAAATGCTGCCGCTGTACTGATATTAAATGTACCCGAACCATCGCCCCCCGTACCACAGGTATCCACCACCACCTTATGCCGCGTAGAAATCCGCGTGGCCTTCGCCCGCATCCCTTCCGCCGCACCCGTAATCTCCTCTACCGTCTCCCCCTTCACCCGCAGCGCCACCAGAAACGCCCCAATCTGTGCATCCGTCGCATTCCCAGACATAATCTCATCCATCACCCCCGCCGTTTCCCCACGCGTCAGGTCTTCGCCTTCAATCAATTTCGCAATTGCATCCTGTATCGCCATCGTGGCCCCCTTATACGGCCAGCGTAAACACATGCTGGGCGGGTTGAAATCCCTCACGCATCCAGAAAATTCTTCAGCAGTCTCTTCCCTTCCGTTGTCAGAATCGACTCTGGGTGAAACTGCACACCCTCTACTGAAAACTCCCGGTGCCGCAACCCCATAATCACCCCATCTTCCGTCTTTGCGGACACCTCCAAACAATCTGGCAATCCATCCGGATGCACAATCAGCGAATGGTACCGCGTACCCGTAAATGGCTGCGACAACCCTTCAAAAATCGTCTTCCCATCGTGGTGAATCTGCGACACCTTCCCGTGCATAATTGCTGGCGCACCCACCACCTTCCCACCAAACGCCTGCCCAATCGACTGATGCCCCAGACACACCCCCAGAATGGGAATCTTCCCCGCCACCGTCCGAATCAGCTCCACCGAAATCCCCGCCTCATTCGGCGTACACGGCCCCGGCGACACCACAATCTTCTCCGGCCCCCGCTCCACCACCTCCGCCACCGTCACCCGATCGTTCCTACACACCTCCAGCTTCGCCCCCAACTCCCCCAGGTACTGAACCAGATTGTATGTAAACGAATCGTAATTATCGATCACCAGAATCATAACACAAACCAAGGTATAGTGTGAAATCAAAATAGGGGATTTCAAATTGGCCC
>JAQCGA010000406.1 GCA_027619145.1 bacterium
TTCAACTCCAGCGTGCATCCCGCCCATTGGAAAACACGCCTTCGTACACAGACCTCTACGCCCAGGTATCCTGGCAGCACCCATCTGGTTTTGGCGCAGCTCTGGTTATGGACCGCACCACAGATCCTCTGGAAGTAGACGATGCAGCCACCCTGGACCGGGTAGAAACCGGTGCCCGCACCCTCTGGGCCACGAACCTCAACGCCCAATTCAGAGGCCATTACGAAGTCTTGCTCTTTGCAGGCAAACGCCGAGGAGGTACCGCCTGCACGTCCGGCACCTGCTATCAGGTCTTGCCGTTCACCGGCGTGGAACTCCGTCTCAGCACGCACTTCTAAGCTGCCAATAAACGTATTCTTAGTTTGCAGGAGACGAAACCATGCGATCTCTACAAAAAAAAATTATCCGGCTCCTGTTTGGATGTCTGATGTTTGTCGGACCGGCAAACGCAACCGGCGTAGGCGATCCCGTCCCGGATTTTTCTCTTACCGGTCTGGACGGAAGAACCTACCGCCTTGCAGACTACCGTGGAAGAATCTTCGTACTCTACTTCCTGGGACACAACTGAATTGTTTGCCTTGGGACGGGTCCGTCCGTGGACAAGCAAGTCTGGCAGGTCGTTGGCCAAAAGGGTGTACAGGTACTTGGCCTGGATTTATGGAACGGCAGCCAGACCCAGCTCGCCACCTTCAAATCAATCACCGGCGTCACCTTTCCTTTGCTGCTGAAAGCAGGAGAAAAAGTGAATTTCGGCGTGGGTTCCGCTGGCTCCGTAGATGCCCTGATGGTCGTAGACCGCAAAGGCATCATCCAGCGCATCAGCAATTCTTCCGAAAGCGCGCTCGGCACCACGGTCGAACTGATCGACCGCCTGCTCAACACCCGTATCCCTGCCATCCATATCCCGGCCACCGGGCTCAACTTTGGTACAGGCCTTCTCGTAGGAGAAGCCAGCACGCTCACCGTACGCGTAGAAAACACAGGCTCCGGAAACCTCAGCATCTCAGAAATCCGATCGGACCTTTCCGGAATTACCGTTTCTCCATCGACCTTATTGATTGGTCCTGGAGGCAACAGAGAACTCCAGGTCACGCTCACCCCCGGCAGCGGTGGCCCCCTATCCGGCCAGCTTTATCTGACCAGTAACGATCCGGATCGAACCGTACTCACTCTGCCTATCTCCGGCACAGCAACCGTGGTCTTTGCTGACCCGCGCGTGGACTTTACCGGCGACGGACAAATCAACCTGGCCGACTTCATCGCATTCGCACGTGCGTACAACAGCTCAAATCCCACGTACGACCTGGACGAAAACGGTACCGTTGGTTTTGGTGACTTTGTACTCTTCGCCAGATCGTTTGGCAGGCCGCTTCCCTGAAACAAGGAGTTTCGCAAATGCGCTACCTCTTATCCATTCTCCTTTCTCTTGCCCTGGCAACTCCCGCTCTGGCAGCAGACATCGGCCAGTTGGTGACCACATTCTCCCTGCAAGGTACAGATGGACGCCTTTATAGCCCCGTGGACTACCGTAGAAAAGTGCTCGTCCTGTATTTTATGGGCTACAGCTGAACAATTTGTTATGCGACGGGTCCGTCCATAGAACAAGACATCTGGAAAAAGTACCAAAATCAGGAAGTACAGGTACTGGGGTTAGACATGTGGAACGGCAGCACAACCCAGTTGGCCAGCTTTGCGACTCGAACCGGGGTCACCTTTCCCCTGTTACAGCAAGCGGGAAACAATACGGACTTGGGAGTACGGAGTTCGGGTTCTATCGATGCAATGATGGTCATCGACCAGAACGGAATTATTCAACATATTGGTGGCTCCACCATTTCCGGCAGAACCAGTGCCATTGCAACCATCCAGCGCCTACTTGCACCGTCTGCACCGGTCCTCCAACTCTCTGTAGAAACGCTCGTATTCGGCCCCCAAATTACAGCCGGCCAGCCAGCTTCTTCAGTGCTCACCTTCACCAACACCGGTGCAGAAAACCTGGAAATCACCCAAATCCAGGCAGACTTGCCAGAAATCACACTCAACGCAACAGAATTCACGATTCTCCCAGGAAAAAGTGCAGAACTCAGAATTACCTTCAACGCAGAAGCAGGCGGCTCGTACTCCGGCACCCTGATTCTCACCACAAACGATCCAGAACGCAAACAACTCCAGATCTCCATCGCTCCCATTACGGTCATCGACCTGCCCGGCCGGATTGCGCTCCAAACCCAGGCCCTGGACTTCGGAGAAATCGAGGTTTCCCGAACAACCGCACAGCCCCTGATCATTACCAACGAAGGGGACGGACCCCTCCAGATCTCCGGTATCACTTCGAATCTGCAAGGTGTTTCGGTCTCTCAACAAACATTCAAGGTACCTCCTGGCGAATCCCACATTCTCCAAATCAATATTGCCCCAGGCTCTGAAGGCTCTTTTGCGGGTACCCTCACCCTTTCCACAGACGACCCGGATCGCAGTACTGTCGTGTTGACCCTCTCCGGGTCCGCCGCTGTGATTTTTGCAGACCCGAGAGTGGACTTCAATGGCGACGGTGCGATCAATCTGGGAGACTTCATCGCATTTGCCCGGGCATTCGGCACCGCCAACCCCACGTTTGACCTGAATGAAAACAACACCGTCGATTTTGGCGACTTCGTCGTATTCGCACGCTCATTCGGCAGACCGCTCCCCTGATTTTCTCCTGACCCCGACCAGCCGGTAGCCGTCTTGGCTGGCCGGTTTTCTTTTTTTCATGATAATAGTTGCCTGCAGCCTCTCGGAATTCTATTTTTGAATGACCCGCAAGAGCCCCGTAGATTTTCTGGAAACCGGACCAGGGGCTCGGGAGTCCAACCTTTGAACCTTGGTACTCGTTCTCATGAATCAGCACTTGCAGCCCAGCTCAGATCCCCGAGACCTTCTGGATCGTGTCCAATTCGACATGGCCCATCATCACATGTATATATCCGGAGACCGCGTGGTGGTGGCGGTTTCAGGAGGTCCAGATTCTGTAGCCCTCCTGGATCTCCTCTTCCGGCTGAAGTCTATGCTCGGCATCAATCTCCACGTAGCACACCTCAACCACCGGTTGCGTGGCGCACAATCCGATTCAGATGCAGATTTTGTTGGTACGCTCGCATCGAATCTAAACCTGCCGTATCACACACAGGCAGTGGATCTATGCCCGAAAGGCCAATCCCTCGAAGAGGCAGCCCGAAATGCGCGCCATGCCTTCCTCAACGAGACCCGCTCAAGAACAGGTGCCACACGCATTGCCCTGGGCCATACCCGCAGCGACCAGGCCGAAACCTTGCTTTTGCGCCTGCTGCGCGGGGCAGGAACCCGTGGCCTGGCCGCCATTCGCCCCGTAAGGGACGGTATCTGGATCCGCCCGCTCCTGGCCATTTCACGGCCTGAAATTGAAGCCTATATCGCCTGGCGCGGTCTGCCAGTTCGCCACGATGCCAGCAACACAGATACCCGTTTTCTACGCAACCGAATCCGCCACGACCTCTTGCCCCGCCTGGCCGCGGACTATACACCCGCCATCGAAACTCTTCTGGCCCGAAGTGCTGAAATCCTCCGCCAGGACGATGAGTTGCTGGAAGAACAGGCCGAAGCTGCCTTGCAGAAAGCCCTGCGACACAGGGGAAAGCAAAAAATAATCCTTGATGAAAATGTGGTTTTCCGTTATCATATATCACTTCGGAGGCGTTTGCTGCGCAAAGCCCTGTTCGGGCTTCAGGTTCCCCCGGAAAAGCTGGGTTTTCAGACACTTCATCGCCTGCACGACCTTTTTTCTCAGCCATTCGTGAAACAGGCAGAAATCCTTCCCGGTCTTACCGCGCAGCGCACAGCGTCCTGGCTCATTCTCAGCCACCCGACACCTGCCTTTCAAATCGAAGTTCGGGTTCCGGGCTGTACGGAAATTCCCTGTATAGGGGGTACACTCGAAGCCCGTGTCCGGCCTGTCCATGAAGTTCGGAACGATCTGGCCCATCTTGGACCCTGCCGGGCCTGCTTCGACCTGGATGCCCTGCCAGAACCTCTGACAATACGCAACCGAAAATCCGGGGATCGGATCCATCCTTTTGGCCTGTCTGGCACACAAAAAATCAGCCACCTTCTTATTGATCACAAGATACCAGCGTCTTTACGTGACGAAGTATCGCTCTTGCTGTGCGGCGAAAAAATTCTCTGGGCGGTGGGCCTCCGCGCGGCTCAACATGCTTCCGTCACCGTCCACACCCGAACCGTTCTGGATGTTGTGTTCAAGGGAGGATGGATCTGTGCGACGGCGCCTCATCCGCCCCGTTCGGAATAACAAAGGTAGGTTTTCCTCATGATGAATCCGAAAGACCAGGAGAAAGAGCAGGACCTGAAACCCGAAAACCAGGCAGCTTCGGACCCTGAAAAGGACCCATCTGCCGAAGATGGAGAAAGCCAGGAAACACCGCCCGAAACGCCTCGGCCACACCGCAAGCGGTCTGGCCAGGACAGCAACGAAGGGCGCCCGTGGCGGCGCATTTCTAAAACGCTCGCCTTCTGGGTCATTTTTATCCTGGTA
>JAQCGA010000407.1 GCA_027619145.1 bacterium
TAGAATTATTGCCTTTGCCGAAAAAGAAAGCTCTTTCCCCGTTTCCTTCTCAATACATTCAACAGCCGAAATTTTTCCATTTTCTTCCACAAGCCGGGCCACAATCACACCCGGCATCATCTCAAAATCAAACGCCTGAGCCCTGGCCAGAAACGTTGTGGTCAAATCGTTCTTCGCTTCCACCTTACAGGGAAACCCATCACACGTAATACACCGGATACAAACAGTGCGTGCGGGATTCGAAAAATTAATTGCAAGCGGAATGTGAAACGGCCGGTGCCCCAAAGCACGAGCAGCATCATAGATTCTACGGGCAGGCGCAGTCAATTCAATACTCTGAAAAGGATACGCCCCGGAACGGGAAGGCTCAAACGGATCTTCTCCGGCCTCCCCGTGGACTTCCAGCATCTGTTCGGCCATATCGTAATGAGGCTCCAGGTCCGAATACGAAATCGGCCAGAGATCAAAATCTTTCTCACGCAGTCGCAGCGACGCCCCACCGTAAAAAACCGACATACCTCCAACCACTTCGTTGAAAGATGTCGGCTGAAACGCCCGATTCCCGTACTGCCGTACCTGCATGGCAGACGCACTTTTGTAGCGCTGTTCAATCAGTATTTTTCGTGGACTCCAATCTCCTGCATCCCGCCTGACCCAATCCCCTCGCTCCAGCAGAAGGGTGCGGAATCCGGCTTTCGAAAGCGCATATGCCGAAGCGCTGCCGCCGAATCCGGACCCCACAACAATCACGTCATAGAATGTTGAGTTCATATAAGTACACCGCGATCAAACCCGCGATAATCACCAGCGCCATATAATGAAACTTCTCGCGAGAAGCAATAATCTCCGGAATCCGAGGTAAATCCGGTCTGAATTTGCCAGACATATTTCTTTGAATATATGTTTTGTAGTACTCTACCAGGAACCGCTCCAAACCGCCATTCATGTAAATCAGATACCCCAGCGAAACAGGAGCAGAAGAATCGTTGATCCAGTAAAACAGCGGCGAACAGACGGCCAGCACCACCGCCGAACGCTGGAATTTGAGAGGCTTAAACCCTTCAAATGGTGCGTCCTTATAGGCCCCCCCCAGCGCAACCAGTAGACCCGCCGCATAAGCCACAATTAGAAAAACGGTAAAACTTCGAATCTCCAGATCCAGGAACAACAGACAGAAAACACCGGTAACCAATACCATCCCAACGCTGTACCGCAGGAAATCGCTTCCTACGTATTTTCCCAGGAATGTAATTCTGGAAGGTACAAAATATTTGTCCTGATTTTCGGTTCTGAAAAATCCTTTGTACAGCTCAGCCAGAAACCGCTCCAGACCCATAATCAAAAAAAACACTTGAAACAGGTGCAACGAAACAAACTGCTCCCTGAAAAACGGAAGCCCAACCAGCATTGCAAAAATAACAATATGAAAATAAACACTGCGAAAAAATGTCCTGGGTTTCCAACCTTCGTAAGGGGAATCTTTGAACGCACCCCACAACGAAGTATAAAATCCAGAAACCAGGCTGATGACAAAAGCGGGTAAAAGATCCATAAACAAACCGATAATAAAAAGAAGGTGGACAAAATATCCTGCAGGATCAACGCATTGGAGGCGATAAGATACCGCTTCTTGAACTGGGCGTCAAGCAGTACCGTACAAAAAAACAGAACGCGCAAAAAGAAGCACGTTCCAAGGATTCTTCCACGCGTTTCACTCGTTGAAATCTATTCAGCCGCCTGGGACGTATCCACAGGTTCAACCACCGAGTTCAGCCGTTTTTGCTGCCGATCTTCCAGTACCTGTAACAGTGCAGGGAGCAATACCACCGCCGCCACAAAACAGGTCATCAGCCCGATAATTGCCAGCTTGCCAATCGAATTCAGCCCAGGGTGGGTTGCTGTCATCAAGCCAAAAAAACCGACCATAGTCGTCAGCATAGACACAAACATTGCACCACCAGTGCTCTTCAGCACAAGCAGCATGGACCCTTTTCCTTCTTCCTGGTATCGGTGATACAGGTGCACACCGTTGTCTATCCCCATACCAATGATCGTAGGCAGAGCCACAATATTGTAAAAATTCAGCTTCATATCTGCAACAAACATCGTACCGCACATCCAGACTGCACCACAGGCCAGAGGCAACATCACCAGCAACCCTTTATGCAAACTGCGGAAATCCATCACCACAATCAAAAAAACGACAACCAGAGACACGCTCACCGCAATCCGGCTGTCGCGGATCATCAAACGCAGCATATCGGCAAAAATAATGCTCGAACTTGAAGAATAGAACACCTTACCACTGGCCGCCTGAATCACATGCGAATCATCGGAAAACGCCATCGCATTTTTCCCATCTCTAAGCTGCACGCTGGGAAAGATAAAAGCGAAATACGCACGACTTCCGTCCACAGTAGCAAACTTTCTCAAAACATTCTTGGGCAAATCTTCCACATCCAGCTCTGTAACGTCTAGCAGATCGCGCAGATCATCCAACCGCTCTTTCTGCTCGCCCTTCAACAACTTGGCGCCTTCGCCATTGGCAACTCTTCGAATCTCTTCAATAATCTCCATCTTCCTGTCCTGCTGCTCAGGAAGTGCCGCCCAGAGGGTGCGAATCTTATCGATGGTCGGCGTAGGATCGTCTGAAGCAATCTTCGCTTCGATGACCTGTACAATCTCGTCCAGATCTGCCTTGCTGTCTGCCAGCACCACGCTGGGAGATTGCGACTCCTTGCTGAACTGGGCAATCGTATTGATCTTTGCTTTCACAACCCGTGAGGCCGGCAGATTAGAACGCAAATTCGTGAAATCGTATTCAAATTTGATGTGGTGCAAATTGAATCCCAGGTACAGTGTAACCAGCAAACCCACCACCAAGACGGTCCGACACAAAGGAAAACGGCCTTTGCCATTTCCCCAGTCGTGCCCCAGCACGTGACGCATCCGGATCAACCCCAGTTTCCGATCTGCCAGAACCAGGAAAGCAGGCAACACGGTGGTCATCGCAACCAGAGATGTTAAAATGCCGGTGCCCACAATAAAACCAAACTCAGAGAATCCCTTAAAGTCTGTGATCGTCAAGGAGTAAAACGCCATAGACGTAGTCAATGCAGCCGTCATAATGGCTTGCCCGGTCTGACTAAGCATCGTCCCAATCGACTGCCTTACATCCATGTGCGCCATACGATCTTCTAAATAACGCGCAAACATGTGAATCCCAAAATCGATGCCCAGTCCGAACAGAATCACAAACAAAAAACCGGTCATCGTATTCAGGTTTCCAACCACCCAGTAGGTAATGGCAAACGCCCAGGACAGCCCCATAATCAACGGAATAGCCACAAAAAAAACAGCCAGAGGCTGTCTGAAATAAAACGTCAGAATGAGAACAACACCAATAACACCCACCAGAAGTGTGGACTTGATGTCGTGCCAAATTACATCGTACTCGTCAATCTTGTTCTTAAATGTTCCCCCATAAGACACTGTCATCCGGGGGTGATAGGTCTCAGGTTTTAACTCCTGAACAGCCCGCTGGATGGCGCTGTACATCTCTTTTGCAAACCCAATGTTGCTCACCGTTCCTGAAGCAACCACCTCAATCCCAACAATGCTACTGTCCGGATTGGTATAATAAACCTCGTGTCCGTCGGCATGCTTCTTTTTATACTTCTCTGCAATATCCGAAAAACTCAGCTCCTCGTCTGCATCATCTCCATCATCCAGACGAATGTAGAGCGGGGAGAGCTTCAACTTCTCCTGGGCAATCCGATCTTCAATCCGAAGTTGTATTTCTTCCAGATCAACCAGATCCATATACAGCAGCGCATTGCGCTTGAAAAAATCAACATCCTTCTGGTAATCTACGTAATTCACATACTTCCAGTACTCTTCTTGCTGCAACATCAAGGCCAGATCATCTACAAATTTCTGAGATGCCTGGAAATCTTCGCACTCGACAAGCACAAGAAGACTACCTACACCACCCACCCGGTTCTTGATATCTTCCAGCGTTTTCACACTGGGGTACGACTTGGGAATCAGTGCCGCAATATCGGTTTCAAGACGAAAGATAAGCTGGTAAACAAAATAACTGCAAAAGAGCGTCAGTAAGGTTGAAAGAATGATAATTCTGGGATAACGTCGATAAGTAATATCCGCAAAATAACTAAACCAAGCCTGCATGAATCATTCCTCACCTTTCCCGCCGACATCCTCTTCGCTAAGTTTATTTCTTAGCTTCTTAACGAGTCCCTCGTACGATGATTTACGGATCTCTTTGTAAAATTGCGACCGATTGTTTCGGACAATGCTGAGATCGTCAATCACCATATCGTAGACTCTCCACTGCCCGTCAACAGTATGTAATTTATAGTCGATGCCGCTTTTTTCATCTTTATAATGAACAACGGTCTTAACCGTTCCTTCCTCTTCTTTTATTTCCGCTCCAATATAATCAATTTTTTCAGATTTTGTATAAAGTTTTGGGTCGGCATAGTTCCGTTCAATCAGGCGGCGACACAGTTCCGTGAATTCTTTCTGTTCGTCTTCTGTAC
>JAQCGA010000408.1 GCA_027619145.1 bacterium
GCCGGAGCTGATCGAGAGATATCTGACGCCCGATCAGGTCAAGCTCTATCGGCTCATCTGGGACCGGTTCATTGCGTGTCAGATGGCACCGGCCGTGTTCGACCGGACCACGGTGGACATTGGGGCAGGGGAATACAATTTGCGGGCAACCGGGTCCATTCTGAAGTTTCCCGGGTTCACGGCGCTATACACGGAAGGTACGGACGACGAACAGGAAGAAGCCGAAGGGCTGTTGCCGAATTCGCTGAAAGAAGGCGATGCGCTGAAGCTGATGGAGCTTTTGCCTGAACAGCACTTTACCAAGCCACCTCCCAGATTTTCGGAAGCCACGCTGGTGAAAGAGCTGGAATCTCAGGCAATTGGGCGGCCCAGTACGTATGCGCAGATCATTAGCACGTTGCAGGACAAGGAATACGTGAGCCGAGATCGGGGCCGGTTCAGCCCCACGGAACTGGGCAAAACGGTGAGTGGGATTCTGGTTCGGGCATTTCCGGATATTTTCAGTGTAGACTTTACGGCCCGGATGGAAAGCGAGCTGGATCAGGTGGAGAGTGGCGAGGTAGAGTGGGTACAGGTGGTGAAGGATTTTTACGGGCCATTTTCCAAAGACCTGGAGCAGGTAGATACGGGGAAAATCAAAGACGGATTGACCGAGGAGACCGACGAGGTCTGTGAAAAATGTAGCGAGAAAATGGTGATCAAGTGGGGGCGCAATGGCCGATTTATGGCGTGTTCGGGTTTCCCTGCATGTCGCAATACGCGCCCGTTGGGTGAAGCGGAACAGCCTGTTTCTACAGGGGAGCCCTGTGAGAAGTGTGGTGCGGATATGGTGATCCGCACAGGGCGTAACGGTCGGTTTATTGCCTGTTCGGCTTATCCGGAGTGCAAGAATACGAAGCCGGTTGCTCTGGGCGTGCCGTGCCCGCGAAAAGGGTGCGACGGCCAGCTTTTGGAACGCAGCAGCAGGCGCGGCAAAACGTTTTACGGGTGTAACAAGTATCCGGATTGTGATTTTGCAAGCTGGGACCGGCCACTGAAAGAGGAGTGTCCCATGTGTGAAGGACCTTTTCTTGCGGAGCATACTGGTCGGCGGGGAGAATCTTCTGTGCGGTGCATGCGGTGTAAGCACCAGATGGAACCGGCGAAGACGGAAGAGGCGGTGGAGTAGGAGCCATTTTCCGGGGAGACCACAAGATGCAGGATCTGGTGGAGGCGTTCTTGAAGCATCTGGAACACGAGCGGCGGCTTTCGGTGCATACGTGCCAGGCGTACGGAACCGATTTGTCGCAGTTCCTGGCTTTCTTGCAGGAACGTCAGGCCGCTGAACGGCCGAATGTGGCGCAGGTGGATCGCGATGAAGTTCGAGCTTTTCTGGGTTCTCTGAATGCTTCGGGCTTCGGCCGACGGTCCATTGCTCGTAAGCTGGCATCGTTGCGGACGTTTTTTTCTTATCTTTGCCGTACGGGCCAGGTCGAGACCCACCCGGCGTTGCAGGTGCACGCGCCTCGGCAGGAGAAGTCTTTGCCGGTGTACCTGGATCAGGAGGAGACCCGGCAGGCTATGGAAGCGCCTCCGCCGAATACGTTATTGGGTCTTCGGGACCGGGCGATCCTGGAGCTGTTTTATAGCTCCGGGATTCGATTGCGCGAACTGTCAGGGCTGACGCTGGATGCTGTGGATCTGGAGGGGGGGCTGGTTCGGGTGCAGGGGAAGGGTGGGAAGGAACGGTTGGCTCCTGTTGGAAGCAAAGCCCGGGAAGCCCTGCGTCAATATCTGATCCGGCGCGATGAACTTCTCTGTCCGGGCGCTTCTGAAGCGCATCGGCGGCGGGTGTTTTTGAGCCGGTCTGGCCGGGCGCTGAGTCCCAGTGGGGTGCAACACCGGGTGGCGCATTACCTGGCGCAGGCCACGGGTGGGCGAAGGCTGGGGCCACATACATTGCGGCATTCTTTTGCCACGCATCTGCTGGATAACGGGGCAGACTTGAATGCGGTGAAGGAGATGCTGGGGCACGCCAGTCTTTCTACGACCCAGATTTATACGCATGTGAGCGTGGAGCGATTAAAAAAAGCCTACCGGCAGGCACATCCCAGAGCGTGATGGGAATGTGGTAGGACGGTGAAGATGGAAAGAGGGGGACAATTGTCAATTCTCAATTCTCAATTCTCAATTGCCAATTGTTGTTGGGGTTTCTGGTTTTTTCGAGGCGCGGCTTTTGTCGCGCTGCTTTTGTTTGCGGCGTGTGCCCGGCCCATGCGGCCACCAGGGGGGCCACCGGACCGAACGTTGCCGCGTGTATTGTACACGATTCCTTCTGCGGATTCTGTCGATGTCGGTGGAGATGCGCGGATTCGGGTTGTGTTTACCGAGCGGATGGATCGGCGGTCTGTGGCGCGGGCTGTGTTTATTTCGCCGCAGTTTTCCAAAGATCCGGAGTTGCGTTGGCATGGCGATGAACTGGAGATTCGGCCGCCGGAACCGTTGCGCGAAAACCGGACGTACCTGATTACGATGGGTGCAGAATGCGCGGATGAGTCCGCCAATCAGATGGGAACATCTTATAGTTTTGCGTTTGCCACGGGAGCATTTCTGAACCAGGGTGAGATTTCCGGGCAGGTGCTGCTTCCAGAAAAGTCTTTGGGGCAGGTTTATGTGTGGGCCTACGATTTGCAGGCGGGGTATACGCCGGACCCGGGTGTGGATCCACCTGCGTATGTGACGCAGCCGGGGACTGACGGCACGTTTGTTTTTCCACGGTTGGGGGCAGGGGAGTACCGGGTTTTTGCATTTGAAGACCGGGATCGGGATCAGAAGTTTACAGCGGGAGCCGAAAAACTGGCGGTTCCACCTGCGGATCTGCTTCTGGAATACGATGGTGGGCAGGCCCGTCTGGGGGGGCTTCGAATGGCCTCGCGCGATACGGTTGCGCCCCGGTTTGTTTCTGCGCGTACGCCAGATCGTCGGCATATTCAAATTCGTTTTGATGAGCCGATCGTGCTTCCTTCCGGGGTTTCTCTTCAAGGACCGCAGGGGGGGCTGGCGGCACAGGCCGTGTACCTGGATGCGAGCGATTCGAGCCGGGTCTGGTTGTTGACGGATGAGCAGGTGGAAGGAGCGGCGTATCGGGTAGATGTGGAGGGGCTGGTCGATCGGGCGGGGAATAGATATGTGAGAGGAGAGCCGATCCAGGTTCGAGGCGACGGGTCGGCTGATCGCAGGGCGCCTGCGCTGGTGTGGATTTCACCGGATTCTGGTGCGGCGTACGTGGGATCGGGCGCGGCGTTGGAGATGGGGTTTGGCGAAGCCATGGATCCCGGGATTCCTCCTTTGTTTTGGGCCGTGTCGGACAGTACGGTTGCGCCAGCGGGGCATTGGGAGTGGACGGCGGCCAACAGGCTCCGATTTGAACCGAGCATACCCTGGCCGGGCGGGAAGAACTACCAGTTAAGGGTCCGGTCCGGTGTGTTGAAAGATGTGTCGGGCAACGTGGTAGATGTTCCACCCGTGTTTCGATTTTCGGTTGCATCTGGAGACGATCTGGGGGAACTGAGCGGTTCAATTGTGCCGGTTGAGGCAGAGGTGGTCGTTCGGGCTGTCTTGCAGTCTGCGCCGGGATATGCGTACCAGACACGCGTGGCATCTGGAGATTCGATCTATGTTCTGGATGGGCTGGTTCCCGGAAAATATCGGGTGACGGGGTTTCTGGATGTAGATGGAGACGGAGTATGGTCGCCTGGGGCTGCTCTTCCGTTTGTTCCAGCCGAACCGATCGCAGTTTTGACGGAATCTCTGGAAGTTCGTGCCCGATGGGGTACGGTTTCAGAGGCCCGCCTGCACGTGTACCGGGTTGAATTACCTGCCCAAACTTTGCCGGAGGAATAAAGGGTGCCATCCATTCAGGAAGGTCGTGTTCCACGCGCTCAAATTGTTGTTACCTGTGTGTTGTTGTTGATGTTTTGTACGTTATTGGTTTACCGATTTACCTTTCGCTCGGAGGCGGACAATGAGCGAATCCGGGCACGCGTCATGTTGCAATCTATTTATGAGTTGGAGCAGGCGCAGTTTGAGGAAGTGGGAACTTATTTGCGTATAGATCGTGAAAATTACGGTGAAATACTCAAGTTAAAAGACCCGCAGGGCCGTTTCCAATATCGGGTGGTTGTGGCAGGGACCACGTTTGTGGCCTACGCCGAGGCAAATCCGGATAAAGATGGAAGAGCCGAAGTGTGGTGGGTGGACCCGCAAAATCCGAATCCGGTACTTCAATCGCAGGATTAATCTCTTATGAAAATCAGCTCGGCCACGCCCTATGTATCAGGCTTGTTTTTTGCGCGCGTACTCGGCCGAGCATTTTTGTGGGTATTCTGCTTTACGGTACCCGTTTCTGCATACGTTCTGCAAATGGATCGGAATAGCCGGGGGCAAATTGTGTCCATCCGGTGGGGGAGTAATGAGGTACGAAACGGCATCAGCTTTTGGGTGGATGCCAACAGTTTTCCGTTTTCGAAAACCCAGACACAGCAGGCGATCAACGCGAGCATTTCG
>JAQCGA010000409.1 GCA_027619145.1 bacterium
AAACTTTATGCCTGGAAAAGCGCCAAATGGGCCAACGGCCTGGAATTTATGGAACACGACCGTCCCGGATTCTGGGAAGGGTATGGGTATCACAACCACGGAGATCCCTGGAGCGAAGAACGCTTCAACTGATCGTTCTCAAGAGAATCCAGACAAGGGCGCAACACGCCGTACCCCAACGAAAAGCGGGACATCCGAATGACCGGATATCCCGCTTTTTCTTTTACAAAATCAAACGTCGCTATTGCAATCGTCGTCGAATGGGCCGTGAAGGAGAGGTCGAGGCGGTCTTGATCTCTTCCACAAACGCGCCAACTTCCTCTTCATACGTCTGGAACGGATCCCGCAAACTCAGATGGCGCTCGTTTTCCAGATACACCGAATCCCAATCCACAATATACCGGACCCGATTTTCAGACAACGCCCGTACTACTTCAGACCGGCCGAATGCCCGGGTGTCTTGAGGCGGCTCGTGAATAGCGCGGTTGATTCGTTCGTCATCCAGCACACGCTTCACCAGCCCCTTGCGCTCCAGATCATAATAAAACCCCCGGTTCGGATTAATATTGTGGTACTCCAGATCCAAACTTTGTAACCAGGGGTCGCTCCACTCCACACCTTCTGATTCCACGAACATATCCAGCATCCACTTCTTGGTCACCCAATCCAGCCGATCTGTCATCGCCATCGGATCGCGTTCCAGACCATCCAGCGTCTCCGCCCACTCTACCAGTACCCAATCCGACTCTTCATCCATCCCTTGCAAATGCCGCTGCGCAAGCTCCAGGTACCGGCGCTGGATATCAATGGCCGAAATCGTGCGGCCGTTCTTCCGCTCCAGAATCCACTGATACGTCGGATCTCTCGAAATCTCCTTCAACGCCCAGACCGGGTCACCCAGCCCCACGTCCTGTGGGAAAATCTTTTGCTCCAGCAGGTTCAGTACAAGCGCCGTCGTACCCACTTTCAGCGCGGTGGCGTACTCAGACATATTCGAGTCGCCCATCAGCAAATGGAGCCGACGGTACTTGCTGTGATCAGCCAGCGGTTCATCCCGGGTATTAATAATGGCCCGGGAGAACTGGATCCACTGGTAAATTTCTGTCACAATATGGTCGGCCCGCTGAGAAATCTGGAACTTGACAGGATCTTCCCGGAAAGCACCTTCCTGGTCTTCGCGGCCATAATAATAAAAACTATCATCATAACTGCCCACCCGACCGGAACCGCTAAAGATCTGCCTGGTTACCAGAAACGGCAGCAGCGCTGGAATCACCATAGTGGAAAACGGAACATTCCTCCGGATCAAATAATTTTCATGACATCCGAAGGTCGCTCCTGTGAAATGATCCACATTATTCTTCAAAAACGATGCTTCTTTTTCCAGGCCCAGCGCCTTCAACGCCCGCTGTAAAATAAGTTCGCCGGCGCGATCAAACGCCACAATGTCAAACAGGCTTTTGCACTCCGGCGTGGTATACTCGATATGCCCCATGTCAATATACACCCGGCCGGAATTGAACAGAAATCCACCATTGCCCGGGGGCTCATCCCGCCCCCGGTAGTGGATATCTACAATCCCAATCCGCTCCGAGTGAAAAATGTGGTCTTTCACCTTCACCGAAATCGCATCCGGGCTTACAAAACCCTCATGCTCGGGAGCCATGCACCCGTATTCGGTTTCCAGGCCGAAGATCCGCCTTTCCATGAAATCCCAATCTTATGTGAGTACCGCTTCCGGTAAATAATCTTAACCCCGGTACGCCTTGAGCGCAGGATTGATCTCTTCTTGCGAGAGCACGCGGTATTTCTCTTTCCCGGGTCGGGACCGCTCCAGCACAACCGCTTCTACTTCCAGCGTTTCCAATTCCAACTTCAAAATCCCTTTCAGGTCCACTCCTTCGGCTGCTTTCTCCAGCTCCGAAATCTCGTTCGGAATATCTTCTAGTTGTCCCACCCACCGTCCGGCAGCCCAGGCCGTCAACGCAGCATCTAACGCCTTCCGCAGCGTCAGCTTGCCTGGCTCCAGATCTACAAGCTGCTGATTCATCAACGGGCCTGCTTCAGAAATTCCACCCACGGTAGCCCAATTTTCAGACTTGTAAAATGCACCATCATAATCCACCGTATAAAACGTGTTCTCTCCATCCATCCCATCCAGTTCCGCCAGGAGGATCTGCACAATGTATGGAGAACGCAAAACTTCGTCGAACGACGTTTTCACGGCCGGCCCCAGGCCAAAATGCACAATCTGCTGGAGCGTAACATCTGCCTCAGAATAATTAAACCCAATGGACGAAGCCATATCCACGGCCGCCTGACGCAACTTCTCGAGGTCTGTAGGATGCCCCAGACCTGCCATAGAAACCCGGTTGTAAATTTCAAAAATTTTCTGCTGGCCCTGCCCCAGCGTCAACAGCAAAATCCCGTCTCGGTACGCAAGCCCCACCACAGGACTGCCGTCTTGAAGCTGGTCTTCAACATAATCTCGCCGGTTAGAAACAGCCTCGGCCCAGCGATACGGTTCGTCCAGCATCATACGTCTTCTCCCGACTCAATATATCGTCCCATAGCCGCACGCAACTCGTCCGTAGAAATATCCTGCAACCCATCAGCCGTAATTGTTTTTATGGTAGGGAAAATATCAGCAGTACGCTCGTATCGGCCTGTCGCACTGTCATATTCAGCGGCCGTATGCAGCAACCGGAGTGTAATGCCCAACCCCTCTTCACGATCCATCTCAGAAAAACGCCGCCCGCCCCACTGGTTCTGGTAGTACATCGCTCCTCGGATGGCCGGAGACCCGGAACCTGTAGTAGAAAAATCCGTACTTTCGAATTGTGCGCCCAGGGCATCGTAAAAAAAGATCTTTCCCAGATTGTCTCGTCGGTCGTACGTAGAAAAAATGGGAATCACCGCACCAATGCCCTGAATCGCCATCGGTAAATTGTCCCGAATCAAAAGCGATAATCTCCGTAGCTTAGCCTCCAGGCTCATCTCCTGAAGCTGCCGACGACGGTGGTATTGGAAGGAATGTTCTAAAATCCGCGCAATCTCATAAGCCATCGCCGGAGAACCTGAAATGGCCATCACCGAGTACGCATCAATGTCAATCACCTTATCGGCCTGGTCATAAAGCACCATATTGCCGGCCGTGGCCCTGCGGTCACCCGCAATAAGAACGCCATCCCGGTATCGAAACGCCAGGATGGTCGTTCCTTCTGTGGGGTGAAACGTGTGGCCTGCTCCACTTGCTCGGTCCGGTAAATTTGCACCTGGGAACCGGTACCCGCCGGCCTTCAGCATATCCAGAAAATCGCCGCTCTCGTTCATTAGACTATTCGCCTGTTCGCTGACGGTACCGCCGTGCCTGGTTGGGATCTACCCGGCGCATACGCTTCAATAAATCCCGGGTATCCGGCCGATCTACATCGGGCCGCGAAGGCCCTTCGCCCCCGTCATTCGGTCCTTGCTCGGGTGAATTCGTACGCCGCGTGCGCCGTTCCAGGCTTGCCAGATCTTTTTGCATGGTATGCATCCTCCTTTGAACCCACATCAGCAAGGGGTTCGCCGAATCAAAACCCATCCTTGTTTGCCATCGTGGTAAACCATAAACCTGCAGAATCCGCACAGCGTTCGAAGCAAATTAACTCGCTGTTTCGAGCGTATTTAGAAATGTTTCCAGAGTCTCCGAACGATCCAGAATATCGTTAAATCGCCGGACCTTATCCAGGTCAATCAGATCTTTTAAGTCTATAGAATGCTGTTTCCCCCCGGAAGAAAATACGATCCGGTCCCAATTGATCGACTTGACACCTTCTCCAAATTTTTCCAGACAACGTCCCCGAAAATACGCACGGGTATCCAGAGGAGGTGACGTCATTGCCCGCGAAATTTCATCATCGCCTACAAGCCGAATCATTTTTCCTTGAGATTCCAGAAGATAATACAGGCCTTCTTCGCGGTCTACATTGTGATATTCCAGGTCCTGGCTCTGCAACCAGAAAAGATCGTCCGAATTGTCCCACGAAAGATTTTCCGCCTCGCAAAAACAATCCAGAAACCATTTTTTGGTGACCCAATCGCAGGTTCCCACCAGCGCCATCGGATCGGCTTCCAGCCCGTCTAAGACCTCCTGCCAGGCATTCAGAACCCAATCGGTATCCTCATCTTCTCCGCCCAGTTGCTTCCGGGCCAGATCCAGGTACGCGCGCTGAATTTCCACTGCCGGCACCAACCGATTGGATTTCCGGTCCAGTTCTACCAGCCACTCGTACGTCTGGTCTCGCGCCACATTTTTTAATGCAGCAATCGGGTCTTTCAATTGAATATCCGGTAGAACATTCCGCTCAATCAGTTCCACCACCAATGCGGTGGTACCTACTTTCAGCGCGGTGATGTACTCGGACATGTTGGAATCGCCAATAATCACATGCAAACGCCGGTACAGGTCCACATTGGCGTGCGGTTCATCCCGCGTATTCACCAGCGGACGTTTGTGCATGGTATCTACACTGGCAATCACTTCAAAAAAC
>JAQCGA010000410.1 GCA_027619145.1 bacterium
CCCCATCAATCTCAATCGCTCCTCGATCCACATCGTAAAACCTGCAAATCAGGTTCACCGTGGTTGTCTTCCCAACCCCCGAGCGCCCCACCAGCCCAATCATCTCCCCTGGTTTCACCTCCAGGTCAATTCCGCGTAGCACAGGCTTGCTCTTATCATACCCGAACGTCACATCCCGGAACCGGATCGCACCATTCATCACCGGCATCGACACTGCATCCGGATCTGCATATGCCTCCGGCGGAGTATCAATCACCTCAAAAATACGCTCGGCTCCAGCAAACGCTCGAGTCATCCAGCTATTCACCATTCCGAACCACTCCAGCGGCCCGTACAGCAACATCATATAGCTGTAAAATGCCATCAATGTTCCCAACGACATGCTTCCGCCCAACACTTCATGACCGCCGAAATACCACACAATCAGCACACCCAACCCCGTCAAAAAACTCATCGTCTTAAAGAATACTCCCCGGTTCACCTCGGTCTGTACCCCAATTTTTGTGAACCGCCGGTTTCGTTCTGCAAAAATCTCAATCTCTCGCTGCTCTTGCCCAAAAGCCTTCACAACCCGGATCCCCGTCAAAGACTCGTTCACCCGCGCCATCAGATCCGACCACGCCTGCATCCACCGCGTAAAATACCGGCGCATCCGACTAAAAAACAGCATCCCCCAGGCAATAATGACCGGAATAGGAATCAGAACGAAAAGTGTCAGTTGCCAGCTCATGGAAAGAAGTGCAATCAGGATTCCTATAAGCATCAGCCCGTTGATGACCAGATAGGGCAACCCGTCCACCAAAAAATCTTGCAAGCGTCCGCTGTCGCTCGTTACCCGGGACATCAACGCCCCCACCTTGCGTTTGTCATAAAATTGCAAAGACAGCATTTCCATGCGCCGGTAAAGCTGACTCCGAATATCGGCTGTCACCCGCCCGCTCAACCAGGTAATGGTCCACCCGTGCAACCATTCGCCAACCCAGGTGAGCAGACGTACGCCCACCAACCCCATCACCAAAACACCCAGCATCCACAGCCGATCCTCACCTCCGGATGCCGCCTTTTCCGTGGGCACCAGCACATCGTCCACAATCCGACGTGTAATCAATGGAGGTAACAGTTCCGAAACTGTGGTGAGCACCGAAGCCAGCGCCAGAAGCAACGCCCGCCCCCGATATGGCTTCAGATAATCTGCAATCCGCCCCAGGGTAGCCAGCCGATTCATACACGCCGGACAAATCCCATTTTTCTCCGGAAGAAGTCGATCGCACTTCTCGCAGCGCGTTCGGTCCAGCTCCATGCGGACCAGAAAAGGCTCCCCTTTCCGCAACTGTTCAATCCCTCGTGTCACCTCGGAGAACTTCAACGCTTGAGTGAGCGAATAAGGCACATGCACGGTTGGGTTACCCCGGCGCTCAATCTCCAACCTGGCACCACCCACCAGGGCCTCCGTCCGCGCCCGAAGGATCTCGCCAACCGGAATTTCCACTGAACTGGAATCTTCCTGCAGAACCAGTACACGTTCGGCTGTAACTATCACCCACTGCACCCCATACTGCCCCTCTGCATCCAGGTCCGATGCGACCTGAATCAACAGCTCTTCGCCCTGCGGTACGATCTCCCGAACCCGGGCTTCCAGAGCCCCATCCACATCCTGCATCAGCGTATCCATTACATCCCCTTAGTAAACAGTAGATTATCTATCTTAAAACAACATATTTACACCGCACTGATACCTGATAAACGCTGGCTCTCCGGCGCGAACCCGGACCCTACCCTCCCGCTCTACCTTATCGGACCGAGACCGGAGCCAGCTTGTTTCAATTTTACGGCTTTTTCCTCCTGTACGCGAGCAAAAAATGCCACTCAGGCATCCTTTCCATTGCACAGACCGAATCGAGAGTCCATCACCGTAAAATAGTCAGTGTGAACCGAACCTCGGTAAAACAACTTGAGCAACCCGTACGTGGGCACCCAATTTACAACCGTAGCCAAAAACAAGAGCCGTCCGAATACCACGAACGGCTCCTCCATTCCGCTCTCTCTTGCAATCAGAACAAAAACCAGTACCAGCACGATTGCGGAAATCATTCGGGCCCCGTGTTCAACGAACCAGTTCCAGCGTGCCCCACAAACTTGGATCGTACGAAACCGGAAGCGGTTCATCTGCCGTCCAGTATTGCCGACCCAGTTTCCGATCTCGCAACAAATACGTAAACCCCAGACGTGTATTTTCCTCAGGATCGAACCCGGTAAGCACCTCAGCAGGCAGCTTCATTTCCATCCGATACCCGGAACGCGTGGTGCTACACGCAACTTCCAGATGCGACGGGTCGCAGGGTTTTCCCTGGGACCGTGCCCGGCGAATTCGCACCTGCCCTCCCACGGGCTTTCGGCTCCCTTTTGCTGGCAAAAAATAGAAATGATGACAGTACCGACTGGCCCTGTGCGCCGTGCGTACATCCCGGGTATCTACCCACACCTGCAACCCATCTCCCCGCAACGGCCGCTTTACATCGGTCTCCATCTCAACGGCACGAAGAACATCGACGGCCAGATATACGCCTCCGTCATTCCACCCGGCATACACGTTCGCAAAAGGCTCCCGTCCATCCAGAACACCCAGGTCCGTCAACAAATAGCGTTCGTCCCAATCCGAGAGTTTACCATCAATTTTCGGGGCATTTTCCCTGTACAGGCACGCACAGGCGAACTCAAAAAACGCACGCCGGGGAAGTTCAAGATTCATTCATTCACCCTTACAAGAAAAGCGATCTATCACAAGAACAGCGACACTCATTTTTTTGCCCGGCCGAACGCCGCACCCAATCCAGCACCCACACCGGCCCCAACACCGACCCACACCGCCAGATTGTCCGTTGCGACTCCAACCGCAACCCCTATAGCTACACACACGGCTACAAACAATCCAAACTTTGATTTATTGGAGCAAGTCTCTTCCCGGTCAGAATCCATTCGACCCCTCCTCAGTGTTTTGTCAAACAGAATAGATATTCCTCCACCCGGTCCGCCTTGTAAACCCGATTTTCTCGGTCTGTATCTGCCCGGAATCGGGCATAATCGAGCGTGTTCAGTTTCACCTTGCCAAAGACCTTCATCGTTTCGATAATCTCATCCTTCTTCATCAACCCTTCGCTGTTGTAGCTCAAGAAAACGTACCGCGCACGTGCCTTTCGAACCATCGTCTCCAGCGCAGGCAACGCCTTTCTCCGCAAACAGAAATCCGACCGCTGTCCGTCGTATTCACGCAGGCCCGTTTGGCCGAACACGGTGGGATCATCGTAGCGAGCGATTGTTTCAAGCACGTGGTAATTTGTACAATATTGCCGCTGATTATACGGTGGGTCCATATACAGAATATCACACGGCACGCGCCCCACCAGTGCAGCGCCGTCCTGGTTGTGAACCCGGTGCCGAAATCCCCCGCCAGAAACCACCGGAAGCGGTTCCAGGCGCACCGCTTTCTGTGCCGTCTTCTTCAGGTGTTTCAGGTGAGCTGCATAAACGGAGGCCGTATTCGCCACCCGGTCCATCGCGTCGATCAGGCTGGCCAGCAAGTAAAAATACTCCCCCTCGCTCAACCTTCCGGCCCTGCGCCAGGCCTCAATACGCTGCCGGACGGCATCACACCGCTGCCCATTCTCATCCGAAAAATACATTCGCCCGCCGCCAGAGCAATAGGTCTGAAACACAAACCCGTCTTTTCCTGGCAAGTCATTTAACCGGGCAAGTACTCCTTTCAGGCTCTTTTCACCGGGAACTTGCGAGAAACCTGGCTGCCGGCTGATCCCGACCAGCGCACGGTTCAGACAATATCCGTAGTACTGAATGTCATTGGCAACAATCCGGAATCCCTGTTGCTTAAAAAACCATCCCACAGTGCCCGTGCCTGCAAACACATCGAAGAACACCCTGGCCCGACCACCCACCGTCTCTCGAATCCCTTGCTTCAGAAATTCCAGGAGCGAATATTTTCGTCCAATATAATTCACAGATCCTCTTTCTTCACACCGTCCGAACTTTAAACCAGCCCGTAATACTCACCCGTTCACGTTTGGAGGGCAACACCTCGTGGTAAAAGTCCGCGCTCAAAAACGTAACCAGCATACCACCCTGAGGCAAAATATCCACAAACGAGCCTTCTCCGTCCGGCTCAAGATACAATCGCAACTGGCCACCGTCCGCCTCACCCCAGATTTCATTCAAGTACAGAATACAGGTTACTGTACGCTGCTGAACCGCCTGAAACTGGTCTATATGTTTTTTATAAAGCGCACCCACCGGGTACACCGCCAGATGGCACTCCAGATCCCACAATCCCAGAAATAACGCACGATTGATGGCCAGCCGGAGTTGTGCCATCTTTTCAAAATACACAAGTTGAGGCGGTGTGGCCTCAACTTCTTCCAGCCAGAATACGTGATCCTGCCGAATCTCCGCACGCACTTCTTTCGCACCTCCACGGCCCACGCGTGCCCTGCGAACCTCGCCTTCTTGCCACAACTGGAGTGCCT
>JAQCGA010000411.1 GCA_027619145.1 bacterium
GGATGTACTCGTCGCCAACGGTGCAGATTCCCGTGCTGGACAGGTCAGCCCATTGCTTCAAAACAACGGCGACGGTACATTTTCCAACATCACTACAACCACCGGGATCTCCACGCAAGCAGCCAGCGCTACTGCCGCTGCCGCCGCCGACTATGACAACGACGGAGACCTGGACCTCTACATTGTTCACAGCCGATTCCCAAATTTCCCTGCGAACCAGCTCTACCGCAACAACCCGGTAAACACACAAACCGTAAAAGTCCGCGTACGTCGCAAAAACGCCGCCGACGGCCTCGGAACTCGCGTACGCCTGCTTCAAGGCGCACAGGTACAGGGTCATATTCTCATCACCGAAACCACACCCGAAGCCATCTTTGGAACCCAAACCGGCGTATCTTACACCATAGAAGCCATCTTCCCTGGTGGTACAACGGCTACTCGAACCGGAGTTTCCACCGGCACAACCGTCGAAATCGACCAACCCTGATCTTCCTCCGGCAGTAGCCGGGTGTGGGGCCCTTTGCGTCTTTGCGTGACCCGCTTTTCCCGAAAACCAGAATCCGGATGAGACACAGGGGCCTGACCCTGCGCACCACCCTGAAAAACCACCGATTTCCCTTTGCGTCTTTGCGCCTTTGCGTGACCCGCTTTTGACTTTCAACCCCAATCTTTAAACTATGCCCCATACCCGAATCCATATCTTCCTCGTCGCAACCCTGGCGCTCTTTCTCTGCGCACTTCCAGTGCTGGCCGACGAGCGCCCCCAGGTAGCGCAAACCGCCCGCTCCATCGGTCTGGGCGGCGCACTCACGGGCCTGGCCGATGACGCCTCGGCCACCTTCTGGAACCCCTCGGGCATTCCAGGCCTGCAACGACAGGAAATTTTCTTTTCTTATGCAGACCGCTACGGCATTGGTCTCCAGAACAGCCAGGCCGGGTACGTCTTCCCCCTGTTCGAACGCCACGCCCTGGGCCTCAATTGGAGCCGGGAAGGGTTCAGCGACACCGAACTTTCAGACGCGCTCCAGGTTTTCAACTTCTCCTATGGCTTCCAGCCCTATCGAGTCTTTTCTGTAGGACTGAGCGGCAAATTTGTTTCTCAGAACATCGATCTGAACGGTGCCTCCCTTCGCAGTGCTACCGGGTTCGGATTTGATATTGGGGTGTTATTTACCCCCAGAACAGGCCCCTGGAGCAGATTCCGGCTCGGCGCCACCTTGCAAGATGTTACAGGCACCAGTGTCCAGGACAACGACACCCAGGCCAAAGAAGAAATCTTTCCACAAACACCCCGGTTCGGTGCGGCGTTCAAACTCCTGGACGATCTCAGCCTGTCCGTGGACGTGGACAACGCATTCCACTTTGGAACTGAATATCAGCCCCTGGTCGCACTCGTCCTGCGCGGCGGTGTGAACCGGGACCTCAGCCCGCCAACCGGTGCAGACAAAACCCTGGCGTTTGCCCTGGGCTTTGGCCTCCGCTGGAATTCGATTAAACTGGACTATGCCTTCGAACACCATCCGGTACTGCCTGCTACACATCACGCGGCCGTCTCGTTCTCTTACAACACCTCCCTCGTATCCATCAAAGATGCCCTGGTCCGCCCTTCGCCGGTTTTTAAATCCCTTTACCGTACGTATGAAGAAAGCGATTTCGTAGACGTGGTCCTGCGAAATGCATCGCAAGAGTCCCTGCCGGTCACCGTCAGCATCGAAATTCCCACCCTGACACAAACGCCGCACGAAGAAACCATCACCCTCGCCCCACAAAGCACACAACGGTACGGATTCAGGCTCACGTTCCCTCAGGATCTGCTGGCCACACAGTCTTCTTATTACGACAACCTGGTCCAGCCGAACGTGAAAGTCACCTACACCCGTGGACGCAGTGCCAAGACAACTTCAAAACGCCTCAGCAGTATTTACGTGCTGGGCAAAGGCAAACTGAGCTGGTCCAACCCGTCCCGCATCGGTGCATTCATCACGCCCGAAAGCAGGACCGTAGACGCTTTTGCGCGGGGTGTGGTGAGTTCCTACGTGGACCTGCTCCAGCAAAAATTCCAGCACAATAACATTGGAAAAGCCGCACTGGTCTTTGATGCGCTCAGCGCATACGGCCTGCGATACCAGCAGGACCAGACCACACCTTATCTCGAAATCTTCGAAGACGACTCGGTTTTCGACACCGTCAAATACCCCTATGAATTCCTCCAGTCCAAAATTGGAGATTGTGACGACTGCACGGCAATTTATTGTTCCATGCTCGAAAACCTGAATATCCCCACGGCCATCCTGGATGTGAACGACCCGCAGTACGGCCACATCTATATGATGTTCGACAGCGGCATCCCTATTTCAAAGGCTGGAGACTTTTTCGTCAACGAAAAAGAATATGTCATCTGGGAAGGGCGCGTCTGGATTCCTGTGGAAACCACGCTCTTTGGCTCCTCGTTTACAGATGCGTGGCGCAATGGAGCCAAAGAATATCACATCCGAAAAGAACGCGGGTTCATCAACGAGCTCCTGGTTTCCGAAGCCCAACAAACCTTCAAGCCCGGCGTGGTGCCCGATATAGACATCAGCCTGCCCAGCCAGGATGCAATCGACAACCTCTTCAACCGGGACCTCGCCTTCTTCGACAACCGCCTGGACCAGATCGCCACGGCCTCCGGGGTTTCCCTGGACACCGCAGAAGGCCTCTACGACGCCGGTTCCACCTACCTGCGCCTGGGTCAGCTCGACCGCGCACTGGATGCATTCAACCGCGCACTCGAAATGGACCCAACTCTGGCCGATGCGTACAATGCCAGGGGAGTCATCTTCACCCGTCGCAGGGAGTATGACAAAGCCCTGGAGATGTACGAAAAGGCACTGGAGCACAACTCCAACGACGCCGGCTTCCGCATCAACGTTGCCATCACATACCACCTTCAAGGTCGCAAAGATGCTTCTGAAAAAGCGTACCAGGAAGCCCTGAACCTCAACCAGGACTTCTCCGGGGTCCTGGACTTTATTGGCAAAGCTCCTTCGGCCGCAATCCGGGCCGCTGCGCCTGCAGTAGATCCACTGCAAAAACTGGCCGCTGAAAAAGCCTACGACGACGGTGCCGCATATTTGCGCCTCAACGCCCTGGACAAAGCATTGGATTCCTTCAACCGGGCACTCGAACTGGACCCCAACAACGCCGAGGCATACAATGCCCGTGGCGTCGTCCAGGTCCGAAAGAGAAACTATGACGATGCGGCCAAGCTCTTCAATTCAGCCCTGGCAATTAACCCCAACCACGCGGGTTTCCACGCCAATCTCGCCATCCTGTACCACCTTCAAGGCAAAAAAGATCTGGCGCTTCAGGCCTATCAGCGCGCTGTTGAATTCGACCCCAGTACGTACCGGGGTCAGTTTGACTTTCTTCCCGGAAGCAAGAACCTGACGCAGGCGAAACCGTCTCAGCCCGCCTCGATCACGCCACTGCAGAAATTGGCCGCTGAAAAAGCCTACGACGACGGCGCTGCATACTTACGTCTTAATGCCCTGGACAAAGCCCTCGACGCTTTCAACCGCGCACTGGCACTGGACTCCGAACACGCCGAAGCATCCAACGCCAAAGGTGTTGTACTCATCCGGCGTCGCCAGTACACAGAAGCTGTGGACTTCGTCCGAAAAGCCGTGGCACTGGACACGAACAACGCAGGTTTCCACGCAAACCTCGCCATCCTGTACCACCTTCAAGGCAAAAAAGATCTGGCGCTCCAGGCTTATCAACGCGCCATTGAGCTCGACCCCACCGCGTACCGGGGCCAGTTTGATTTCCTCGAAGAATAGAACATTGTCCAGACTGCACGGAAACAGGCAGTCCCTCCCACCCTTTGTATTCCAATTTCGCTATTTTTGTTTAGATATATTATGTTCACGCCGAATAATCACAAGCCGAATATTTATAATCACTTACTATTGTATTTTTGATTTTAAAGAGTCGCTTTTTATAAAAATTTCTCAAAACGTGTTGTAAATCACGTATGCATACCCCAAAAATTCTCTATATTTTTGGTATCAACGACGGTACTGTTCTTCCGTCCCCGGGTCTTCCGGGTCCCTGTTTTTTTATGAAAACACGAAAAAGTATACATCTTCACAAGGAGGTCTGTCCCATGCACACCCGTATCCTCACCGCGCTGTTTGCGTTGTTGCTGGGCGTTGCTGTTGCGTTGCCCGGTTATGCAGAAGAGACAAAGTCTGAATTTGAAGTTGAATTCAAAAGAGATGAACGGGTAATCAGAAGAGACAAAGTCTGAAGACAAGAAAGCCGAAAAGAAGGAAGAAACCGCCAAAGTGGATACCGCGTCTGTCAAAGTATCCAGCTCCTTCCTCAACCGCTGGAAGAAAATCCAGACCGTAGCCAGCAAGCAGGCCTACGAAACACAGCAGACCCGCACCGTGGCCGGTGTGCGTGGCGCCGAGGCCGAAGACGCCGTTCTGGATCAGCTCTACTACAAAGGCGGCGTCCGGTATCCCAGCCGCGT
>JAQCGA010000412.1 GCA_027619145.1 bacterium
GACCAGGTACGGTTTATATTGGCGTGCGCAATGGAAGTGGTGGGAACTATGAAGGAAGTCTGAAATACTATCTGCAATTCACTGCAGAACCTGTACCGCCGGCTAATACCGTAGAAATTGAACCCAATCGTAATCTTGGCGAAGCAAGCAGGTTGACTTCCGGTATTGAGATCCAGGGTTCCTTTTTCTCATCTGTGGATATTGATTATTACAGGTTGGAGTTGACGCAGTCGCAGGAAGTGACGGTGCAGTTATCAACGACAGCACGTCGTACTTCATATCCATATGGGATGACGATAGGGGTATCCATCTACAATGCAGATGGTGAGCCAATTGGCGGGTTCACAAGCGAGGTTGCATCCGTAGTGGACACGAAGGTGATTGCAGGACCAGGTACGGTTTATATTGGCGTGCGCAATGGAAGTGGTGGGAACTATGAAGGAAGTCTGAAATACTTCTTAAAGGTAAATGCAAGCGATGTAGTTACCGCTGATATTGATATCTCACTTTCAGAATTATACTATGGTGCCGAAACGATTGGCAATACTTCAAGCCAGAATATCACCATTTCAAACACCGGCGATGGAGATCTCCAGGTTTTTCTATCGACCGGCGATGCCCAGTTCAGAGCAGAGCCGTCTTCAACGGTCGTTCCTCCTGGAAAGACCCAGACCATATCTGTGTCATTCAGTCCGAGTAAAGAGGGCCTCCAGAGTGCAAATCTTACGATTTCAAGCAACGATCCGGATGAGAGCAAACTGATCGTCCTGGTGTCCGGCGTTGGCGTGAAAGCGCCGGAGCCGAATATCAGCGTTTCTGTGAGCAGTCTGGAATTCGGTGCGGTTGGCATTGGGCGTTCCGGTTCGCTGGATCTGGTCGTGAGCAATACCGGTTCTGGAGAACTGGTGGTGGATCGGATTGCTACGACGGTGGGAGAATTCAAGCCATCGAATGGGACGCTCAGGATCGCTGCCGGGCGGACGCAGGTGCTTACCGTTACGTTTGCCCCTGCGCGGGAGAGCGAGTATTCGGGGGAGTTGTCCATTCGGAGCAATGATCCGGATACGCCTGTGATCACGGTTGCGCTTCGGGGTACAGGCATTGTGGTCCGTCTTCCGGTGGCGTCCATTTCGGGGATTTCACCCAGTCCAGTGGTCTGGAGTTCGGATGGGGAGATTCTGTTTTCAGGGGCGGGCCGCGACGACGACCAGGAAGGCGTTTCTATCGAGCGGGTTGTCTGGCGTTCGGATCTGGATGGCGAGTTGTACAGTACGGATCGCGCGGGAGATCTCAATTTCTCGATGGCGATCAAGGAACTTTCTATTGGGGCGCACACGATTACGCTCCGGGTCTGGGACAATGAAGGAGATTCCGCACAGGCTCAAGCGAGTCTGACGGTCCAGGGATTGCGGCCGGTTGCGGGGATCGATTCAGTAACCGTGAATGAGCTGTCCGTACGTTCCGTGATTGTGCGGGAAGGGCTGGATGATCTGGTCTTTTATGGGTCGGATTCCGATCCGGATGAGTTCGGGGAGGCGGTGGTCGACCGGATCTGGTCGTTCCGTTCGGAGAGTGATGACTATGAAATTGAGCGGAGGCTGGGTGGAGCAAAGCGGCTGGAAGTCTCTGCGGAGCTTTTGGGACGGGGACGGCACTACGTCTATTATCAGGTAACCGACGATGAGGGAGAAGAAAGTCCGAAGGATTCCGTTCTGGTGACGGTGCGTGGAAAGTTCGGCCGGGCGATTCTGGTTGCAGGTGGAGATCTGGAATTGTTGCAGCGGTACAGTGCTGGCGCGGCCAATACGGTGTATCAGACGCTGATCAGCCGGAGGCGGTTCGAGCGGGAGGATGTGGTGTATCTGAATCCTCTGAACGGATGGAAGAAATGGTGGAAGGATGTGGAGGTGGCGGATACGGAGGTGACGGCAGATCGACTGAGACAGGAGATTGAAACGGCGGGGAGGGATAATGTGGAAAGGGGTGTGCCGTTGTTGATTTTTTTGGCCGGGCACGGAGGTGTGCGGACTTTTCAGTTGGGAGAGCGGGAAATACTCAGGGCAGAAGATCTCAAGAAGTGGCTGGACGAGTTGACGGATCTGAAGGTGCAGTTCAGAAAGCTGAGTGGGCCGGATGAGATTCCTGCCGACGAGGTGGTTGTGGTCGTGGATTTCTGTTATTCCAGAACTTTTCTGGAGCTGGTTTCTGGTCCTGGGAGAGTGGTGATCGGGAGCAGTTCCGAAGAGGTGGCGTTGGTGATTGAGGGGACGTCGTTTGCGCAGGCTTTTTTTCGTTGGTTGTCCCGTGGCGGTGAAGAGGCGAATTTGTGGCGGAGTTTTGAGGAGGCGCGGATCCAGGTGGCTTCAGTGTTCCGGCAGGCGCCGTATATGGATGTGGACGGAGATGGAATTCCTCTGCTGGATGAAGTGGGCAATCTGGTTCCGGGCCAGGAGCGAGGGGTCGAGCTGGCGCGGCAGATGTTTATTGGGGGGGAGATTGGTGGGAGGGCGATTACGCTGGGTGTGGACCCGGAGATTTATTCGGTGTCTTTGACCGATCTGGGATCGTTTCAATACGTGTTTGAAGGGAAGGGGGATCCGGGGTTGACCGGGTTGGAGCTTTCGTATGCCGTGCTTCAAGAAGATGGGAGGCTGCCGGAGCCAGGGGATCCAGGGACGGGAGTGCTGGAACGGGTGGCGAATGCGAAAGAAGATACAGCGGTTTACCGGGGGACGTACAGGTTCGACGAAGAAGGGGTCTATACAGTACTGATCCTGGGTCGGGACGAACTGGGAAATTTTGCGGGGCAGCGTCAGATTCGGGTTGAAGTTGGGCAGAAGATAATGGGAGATTTTAATGGTGATCGAGAGGTGGGATTTCAGGATTTTGTGCTGTTCGCGCAGGGCTATGGTAAGACACGAGGGAATTCCGGGTGGGATGAACGGTTCGATCTGGACGGAGATGGCGAGGTGGGATTTCAGGATTTCATAATTTTTGCGGGTGTGTACGGGAGAGCGCCGGTTGCGGCAAAGGCTGGGTTTGGACTTTCGGGTCGGTGAAAAGTCTGTTTGTGGGGGCCAGGTCGGCTCTCTGATTTGATTGAGGGATGAAGATATGAGAACGCTGGCAATCATGTTAATGATGCTCGTATTCTACACGGGCTTGGCACTGGCCAACGAACCGCCGCAGGTGATAAACGTACGGGCAGTTCAGCGGACGGATACGACGCTGGTGGACATTACCTACGACCTGGCCGATGCCGATGGAGATACGCTTTTTGTGAGCGTGGCCATTCTGGATTCGGCAGGTGTGGATACGGTGCGGCAAGCCGTCACGTTTTCGGGCGATGTAGGTGCGGGGGTTCGCTCCGGTGTGGGTAAGAATATCGTGTGGAATGTGGGGAGTGATCTGCCCGATACCTTCCGAAAATACGTTGCCGTGGTCACGGCTGGTGACGGTCCGTTTCCAGGCGGTGGGGGGCTGGGCGAGATGATCAGGGCAACGCTTCTCGGGGGTGCGACAATGGACTTTGTCTATATCGCGCCGGGGACATTTACGATGGGTTCTCCGGATTCAGAGGAGGGGCGATCCAGCGATGAAGGTCCGCAGCATCAGGTGACGATCAGCCAGGGGTTCTACCTGGGGAAGTACGAAGTGACCCAGGCGCAATGGCAGGCGGTTATGGGGACCACGCCATGGTTGGGGCAGAACAACGTTCAGGCAAATCCGGACAATCCGACTGTGTATGTGTCCTGGAACGACGCGCAGCAATTTGTTCACAAGCTGAACGTGACAGCAGGGGACTCTCTGTACCGGCTGCCGACAGAAGCCGAATGGGAATATGCGTGTCGCGCGGGAACCACCTCACGGTGGTCGTTTGGTGACGACGAGAGCAAGCTGGGGGAGTATGCGTGGTATTCTGACAACTATCAGGGATATGCACAGAAAGTGGGGACGAAGCTCGCGAACCCGTGGGGTTTGTTCGATATGCACGGCAATGTGTGGGAGTGGTGTCTGGACCGGTATGGCGACTATGTGAGCAGCACACAGGTAGATCCCCAGGGACCTGTATCGGGCTCGTCCCGTGTCGGGCGGGGAGGCAGCTTCTACAACTATGCCCAGAGCACGCGGTCGGCGTTCCGCATCGCCGGCGCGCCCGACTTCACGAACCGTGGCATCGGTTTCCGCCTGTTGAGGCGGACCAATTGACACTCTGCACTTTTACCCTGTTACCCTTTTCAGGTTTTGGGTTGAGTGAAGGCTGAAACGAAGCTTGGCAGGCGTACGAAAGCCGCCAGGCCTGCAGAGTGGAAGCCTTTGAGGTGAGATATCTTTCACAGTCTCGCGTAAACGGGTCGATGTTGGCACTACTCCGGGCATATCGTCAGGAGGAAAAACCGGTGCTGGTGTGGGTCGGGTGTTCAGGTGAGAGACGCCCTGGATGTCCGGAAGATGCCAGAGTCTGGGCGCGAGACTTCTTCGAATGGTACAACTTCCA
>JAQCGA010000413.1 GCA_027619145.1 bacterium
TGCCGCATGAACTCGGAAACGGAGGGCATCGATGCCCCGGCGCAAAGAACCACTGGCAAACCTGGACCTCGCAGATGCACTTACGAAACTCCCTCTGGAACTGTTTTCGGCTGGGCTCAAATCCCTGGCATCTACAGCCGACATTGCACTGGGTCTTGCGGACCAGACCTCCGAGAATTTTTCCCAGGTACTGAACCGGCAACATGTGGACCCTGGTCCTGCATCGCAGGGCCGGACACGGAAACTCTGGACAGAAGCCGGTCTGGAAACCCGGCGAGACTTCCCTTTCCTTTTCAACCTCTCTCCGAATTGTCAGGTGTACCTGGATCGATCTTTTTTGCACGGGTTAAGAGCTCAGTTCCGAAAGCACAATATCAATCTCACCAAAAACACGACCGTTTCTACTACAATACCGAACGAACGATGGACAATTTGGGTCCAGGATCGCAAGACAACCTCGGCCCAGGACCGTGTCTACATCGTCATCAAGCGAGCGGGCCACCTCAACGTTTACCAGCGCATCTCGCCAGACCCGAAAGCAGATCAAGCCATCGCCGAATTCTTTCAGACCTACCCGGGCCAGGGAACCGAGGCAGTGGCACACCTTTTCGGCCTCCTTTCAAACGACCCGAAACAAAGCGGCCGTCCGTCCGATGCACAATTCGGAGAGAGAAACCCCTCATTCCTCTTCGACCTCCCATCGAACTGCCAGGTGTACCTGGATCGACAGTACTTGCCTGGTCTGAAGGCGCCTTTTAAAAAGAAAAAGCATATCTTTCTCTCCCGGCACTCGGTTTTCTCCACGAAAATAATGGACAAACGGTGGACCATCACAGATCGAGGCCGGGTCTACCTGGTCGTCAAGAACAAGGACCAACTCAAGGTCTACCAGACCAATACACAATTCGGAGACTCGTACATCAATCGCTTTTTAGAAAAGCACCAGTCTCCTCCCGCCTGGATTCACGAGGGCCTCATACAGAAAGCCGGCGAGATTTTCACGCTCTACGAACCGGAGTATTTGGGGGTACTGCTTTGCCGCGCTCTGCCCGAGACTTACGCCTGCTGGCGGGGTGCGCAAGTTCTGGCCGCCACACAACGTCTGGAAGGTGGCGGCAGGGTTTCGCACCCGAAGGACGGCAACCCGAATTCCCTCATTCGCCGGGTACTTGTCACCTCTCAGTTCGTTCTGGACGTGATGTCTCCAAAGGGGCTTGACCCCACCGGCCCCGGAATTCAAGCCATCCTGAAACTTCGCCTCATCCATGCCACCATCCGGTTCTTTCTCCACCAGAGAAACTGGGACCCGGACCTGGGCAATCCCATCAACCAGGAAGACCTTGCCATGACCTTTCTGGCCTTTTCTGTAGTCGTCTTCGGCGGCCTGGAAAAATTCAACATCCGCCTGGATGAAAACGAACAGGAAGCCCTGTATCACAGGTGGCGAGTTGTGGGATATTACCTGGGCATACACAAGGACCTGCTTCCGGACACCGTTGAAGACGCTCTAGCGCTGTGGGACGCAATCGTCCTCTGCCAGCAAACCCCTGCACCCACCGAACAGGAAGCT
Organism: bacterium; assembly: GCA_027619145.1. The sequence goes on from JAQCGA010000413.1 coordinate 1,571, forward strand.
CGGGCAGGCAAAGATCTCACCGCTGCCCTGGTCTCCTATATGCAAACCCTTTTGCCTGTCCACGTCCCCGCAGACTACCCTGAATATCTCATTCGTTACACGACCGGAGACCACATTGCTCAGCTCCTGGGTGTAAAAAAAATAAAAAGCCTGGAGCCACAAATCCTCACCTTCCTTGCACGCCTCGGCCTGGGCGTATCTGAATTTTTCGAGGAGCATGTTGCCTTCATCCGAAAAGATGTGCGCGCTTTCAACCGCACGTTCATCCAGAATCTGATTGTGATGTGGAACCTGGACAAGCCCATCCACTTTTATATTCCTCAAACACTCCCGGGCGGAAATTCCAAGCTCACATTCACTCTCGATACCAGTACCGGCGAAGATCTGGATATAGGAATCCTATCTCGGAGCACGCGCCAGGCGTTCAAAAACAAACAGCTCACCCTCTCCAAAGATGCCCGGGTCGTTGTGGTACAAAAAGGGCAAAAATGGTTAATTGTCCAGCCGCGGGGGGTGTATACCATTCAGAAACAGACAGGAAAACTGGGTGTCTACGGAGACATTTCCCAGCGCCCTGTGGCCGCTGTACAAGAGGCTCCCCCGGCCAACACAGCAACCCCACAACACGCATCCCTGACCAACGGAGAAGGAAACAAAGAGGCGCTCAGTACGTGGACTGAACGCCTGAAACGTTTACGTATGGCCGCAATCGGTCGTTTTACACGACGCCCTCTCGCTACAGAAACGACGACACCCCAGGCCAACGACAAAGGAGACCAAGATGCCCAGGAAAAAACGGAAGAATGAACAGGACGGGATCTTCGACGCGTTTGCAAAACTTTCTTCTTCAATCATTTCAACGGGTGCCAAATCCGTTGCCCTCACCACAGATACTGCAATCAAACTGGCATCCGCGCCTTTTGATATTCTGGGGGGAATTACTGGAACCTCTCGGAGGTCGGACCGAAAGGATAAAGACGATGAAGAGGACTCCGACGAAAACGAACCCCAGCACTGGCCCGCTACCGACCTCGATAATTTCCGCAAACAGGGGGATGCCATTGGCGATGCCCTGGATTTCGACTTCCTCTACTGCCTGAATCCAGCTAACGCCGCTCAATATGTACACGCAAAGGCAGATCTGACGATCAGCGTGGATAACAATGCCCCTCAGGGCCCTGGAGATTTGGGTCCCGCAGATACGCTCATCACCCTCTACTTTGAAGGGCCCTGGGCTTCCGATGTAAACATCAATCTCCTCACCGGCGCACTGTTCGATTCGCTTACCGATCCGGATGCAATCGCGCCAAAGGTGAACGGTATTGCGGCTTACGGAGCTGTAAATATCAAACGACCTGCAGATGCAGCCCTTACAGCCGCAACAATGGAAGCCCTCTTCGAGGACTTCTACAAGAAAACCGGCAAGTTGCCCGCCTGGGCAAAACCGGACCGGATCCGGAAAGCAGAAAAGGTTTTCAGCCTGCACGAAGCACAGTACCTGCTTTCCCTCCTATGTCGAGCTTTACCCGAAACCTATGCCTGCTGGAAAGGGGCGAAAGTACTCGCCACCGTAAGTCCCCTCACCGGTGTTCAAGATCGACCTGGAGATAAAGGCAAGCTTGGCCCACTGGAAAAACGCGTATTGCGCACAGCTCAATTCGTCCTCAACGCGATGTCCTCGCGGGGGCTGGCAGAAGATGCACCCGGTGCACCCAAGCCGCTGGGAATTCGGACCATCCAGAAACTCCGCCTCATCCACGCGGCCATTCGGTATTTCCTGGTTCGATATCCTGCAAGCCCAAAAAATCCAAACCCGGACCCCGATAAAGTTTGGAAATCAGATGAACTCGGCTTCCCCATCAATCAGGAAGACCTGGCAATTACAACGCTCGCGTTTTCTGTTTCAGCCATGGATGGGATGCGCAAATTCGGCACCGGGCTCAGGCGGCAAGAACAGGAAGACATGTTACATCGCTGGAAAGTCATTGCGCATATCATGGGCGTGGAACACAAGAACCTGTTCGACAAAGTAGCATCCGTTGATGACGCCTGGGATTTGTGGGAAATAGTTATCGAACGGCAACAGGTTGAAGCATCCACACCACAGAACGCACAGGCTGGGCATGATTTGGCAGAGGCCCTGGTAGAATACATCCAGCACGAAGTGATTCCGCGAGAAATGCCTCGAGAAATTCCTGAGTACCTGATCCGCTACGCTTCCGGGGATGAGGTTGCAGACCTCCTGGGCCTGGATGAAATCACAAGTATCGAGCCCCGAATCCTGGCATTTGTCGCAGATTTCAATCTGAGCTTACTGGAACTTGCCCAGGATCGGTCCCTCTTCCTCGCAGAATTTGCCCGTGCGGTGAATCGCGAAATTATTCAATCCCTGATCATCAAGTGGAACCATGGCAAAAAACCGCATTTCCACATCCCGGGGTCCGTACCCCGCCCCAGGGCCTGATTGCCCGAATGAAAGATAGCCCGATCCGAATCGGTTGTTAACCGCAGGAGAGATCGCGATGAACCGTCTCAAATCTGCCGGACTCACAGGAAGTTTTTGTATCCTGCTGCTTGGTTTAGGGGCCGCATTCCTCACGGATGGATTTGCCCAGACAAAACAGGACCCGGCTCTTTCCACCCTCCAGCCTCTGGAAAATTTACCCCTGGAGCTGGAATTTCACCCCACCACCGGCACCTTGCAAATCGTCTACGAAATCCATGACCCGAAACCGCTCATCAACCTTCCGGAATGGGTTCAAATGCAACTACCTTTTCTGGGCGTTCTCATGGATCGGAGCAAAGGGAACCGGAATCGGCCCATCCTGAGCCTCATAGATATCCGTACCGGATGGGTCTTCGCAAAAAAGGAGATTCACTGGACCCGGCCCGACATCACCTTCAAATGGCCATTTTTGAAACAT
>JAQCGA010000414.1 GCA_027619145.1 bacterium
CGGTACTAACGCCAAGACGAAACAACCCGCCATAACGAGATAACAGTCCGCAAATGCAGCCACAGAGGCTTCGGCCCAGAGCCGTTTCTGGAGTAAAGAAATTGCTGTCAAGTCTGGTGTTCGTGCCCCAAGGTTGTGCAGGCGCGCAGAAATTTGTTCCAGGTTGAACCGTACGCCAGTGCTGGACATCGTCACGTCTTCGGAAAGGCCGACGAACCGCACGACCAGCCGATGGGCGAAAATGGCGCTGATGGCAGCCGTGCCCACGGAACGCCCCAATTGCCGGAGCAAGGCAGAAAGGCCAGACCCCAGGCGGACCATATCTTGGGGAAGGGAGCTGTACATTGCATTCGTCATAGGCAAAAACAAGACCGTGCTGGTAATTCCCATCAGGGCAAGAATAAGGGCGAGGGTTGTCCCGGAAGTATACAGGCTGATCTGGGAGAATGCATAAAGTGATCCCGTGTAGCCCAGAGCGCCTCCCAGCATGAGAATTCGGGCATCCATCCGGTCTGAAAGCCAGCCGGATAGGGGGGTGACCACAGCCAGGGCCAGACCCATGGGCAGCCTCAGTAAGGCCGTTTGGAGAATGGAGTAGCCCAGCAGCCGCTGGAGGTAAATGGGCAGGAGAAAGGAGACGGCCACGGCCGTTGCAGGAACCATGAAAGAGAGTACACTGCCGGCTGCATATGCGATGTGGCGGTAAATGGAAAGGTTCACAAACGGTGCAGCCGAGTGTTTTTCTGCGACAATGAAAACCAGGGTTGCACTGATACAGACGGAGAGGAGAAACAGGTTTTCGCCAGTGATCAGCGGTTCTCCGCTGCGCCGGGAGATGAGCAGGATGAAGCTGATCAGTGCGGCGGCAAGCGAAAGGAAACCCGGCAGATCGAAGCGACCTGCCGGAGATTCGGGGCGGTCTTTCAGGACGAATAACCCCAGGATCAAGCCGATGCCAGACAGCGGCAAAAGATAATAAAACCCCCAACGCCAGCCCAGCACGTCTGCCAGGTGGGAGGCGAAGATGGTGCCACCCAGAGAGCCAAGGGAGTTGATGAGGGCGCTTACACCCAGGACAGCCCCCCGCCTGCGGGGGGCAAAGGCGTCGAAAATATAGGGCACGCCCATTGGGAAAAAAAAGCTGGCCCCTACACTTTGCAGCACACGAAACACGATCATGCTGGGCATGTCCCAGGCCAGGGTGCAAAGCACGGTTCCTGCGGAAAACAGGGCCATGCTGACCAGGTAGAGGCGCTTCGGACCGATGGCTGCGCCCATCCACCCCACGGCGGGCATGAGTACAACCATGGTCATCAGAAATGAAGTTTGCACCCACTGAATGCTCTGTATGTCCGCACCCAGTTCAGCCATCATGCGGGGCATGAGAAAGTTGATGAGCCCAATGCTGCTGGCGAGTGCGGCCGTAGAGCCAAAAGCTACGGATATGACAACCAGCCAGGGGTGCGGATACGAAACTGGAGCACCTTGTTCCAGGGCAGGTTCAACGGACAATGCTCTGTTCCGTTTTTCGGGTGTCAATGCTGACGACGGCTGAAAGACCCACTTTGAGCAGGGCACCGGGGTCTGCTACGGAGATCCGGATGGGAACGTGCTGAATGACTTTTACAAAATTTCCGCCAATACTTTCCTGGGGGATCAACGCAAACTGGGACCCGGTAACAGAACCTACGGTGAGTACTTGACCGTGGAAGGTAACACCCGGGTAGGCATCTACAGAAATGAGAACGGCCTGGCCTTTGTGTACTTTGCGGATCTCGGTTTCTGAGACGTTGGCCACGAGGTGCAATTCGTCCAGATCCCGAATGAGGCAAACGGTTTGTCCTGCATCCAGACGTTCGCCCGGCCGCGCCGCTACTCGTGCGACAATCCCTCGGACCGGGCTTTCCAGGTGGGTTTGTTGTAGCCGGATGCGTGCTGTGGCCATGTCGGCTTCGGCCAATTGTAATTCAGCACGTGCGGTTTCTACCTGTTGGCGGCGGATGCGAAGAGCGCCTTGATGCCCGTTGGTGAGTTTGCGGGTGGCTTCAGCGTGGTGAACCGCTTCAAGGGCGGCCTCCAGTTCTGCGCGCCGCGTGCGGTTCAGGGTGTGGGAGGCCCCCAGTTCGGATGAGGAGACCAGACCAGATTCGGAGAGATGCTGCACGCGTTTGAGGTCTGAATCGGTTTTTTCCAGCGCGGCCTGAGCCATGCTCAAACGGGCTTTTGAAGCGATCAGGTCTGCCTGGTCACGCATCGCCAGAGGTCCTGCGCGTTCGCCCTCCAGTTCCAGATTGATTTGGGCTTCGGCGAGGAGGCTGCTTGCGTAGGTTCTTGCGGCTTCAGCGCGCTGTAATTCGGCCAGAAGGGTGTCGTCGTGGAAGCGGGCAATCCGTTGCCCTTGAGAAACGGAGTCGCCTTCTTCTACAAGGATTTCAGCCAAGCGCCCAGGTGCCGAAGAGGAAGTGGTAACGAGCACGCCCTGCACATTGGCATTGTCTGTGACCACGTGATTGAGATAAAATACCAGTGGTCGATACCCCAAAAGGGTACCGGCAAGGAGGAGGGCCACTCCAATTCCGATCCAGATCCAGCGTTTGGTTTGGGGCATCAGGGTGGATGTATCTTTGGAATGGGTTGGCATCTGAGGTGTACGCGGTTGTGGCCGCGCCCGTCAATTGTCGTCGTCGCGTTCGCTCAGCAGTTCACCGCGCTGAAGTCGTTCGGCATTTTCCGTGGACCAGAGGATCCCCTTCATGACTTTCTGGGCCGTGATATAACGTGTTGCAGCCAACATATGCCACCGTTTTTCTTCGGGATCTTCCGTAAGATCGAAGTGCCGGAATGCCACTTCCAGGACCTGGAACATGTGTAACTCGGCATCTTCACGCAACATGATATGCCCCAGCGTTTGTTTCAATTGCGTGGTGTCGTGGCCTTCTTCGAGATACTGGTTCACCAGGACTTCTGCTTCAAAGACTTTCTGAAAGTCTGCAAACTCCAGAAGCCGGTCCAGCATTTCTTCTGGTTTGCCGAAGGTTTCTTTCAGGCGCTGGCCGGGGCGTGGAAGGCGGGCAGCGGGCATGTTGAGCCACCGAAGATAGGTCAGGAAGACTGCGCCGTGAAAAATGCCCCGAAGGAGTTCTTTCGATGGCGCGAGGTGGAAGGCTCTGTAGAGTGCGTGCGCATACGAATAGATATTGGCTACATCGTGCCAGTCGCCTTCGTTTTTGAGGTGGAACCTCGCGGTTCGGATTGCGCCGGCATAGGTCATTGCCCGGCACATATCCGTGGGGCGGACTCCTTCACGCAGTTTTTGTTCGATTTCTGCAACAATGGGTTGGAACTCGTCGCCGAGCAAGGTTTGTGCAAAGGCAGCAATGTCCAGGTCCGCTTCGTTGGCCTGGTTGGCCTGCCAGATGTCGTCCAGGCGGGTGAAGGTGTCTTCGAGCGTGGGCACGCTGTCTGCCCAGCGGGAGGTTTCTTCGTGTCGCACGCGGGAGACCAGGTCGATGACGATGGGGCGCAGGATCTCGTTTGCGCCTTCCCACTGAATAAAGTCCAGGCCTTCAAACATTTTGTTGGCAAAGTCCAGCGCGTGGCCATCTCCTGTAAAATAAAAGTCAGTTGCGGTGGTAAACACCACATCTGCAAGGGTCTGTTTGGGATAATTGCGCTCGTTGAGCGTCATCAGAATCCGTTGTGCCGCATTGGCGTTGCGCTGGTCCACCAGGCGACGAAACCATCGTTTTAAAGTTTCCGGGTCCGGGTCATCTGCTGCACGGGGCAGCGGAAATCCCTGTCGTCTTGAACCGCCAGAGGTCCGACGCGAGATCTGGGTGAGACCGTGCACGAGGAAGAGGTTCTGGTCTTTTGTGTCAATTTCATCCCAGAGGTTGGCGGCCAGGGTGAGAATGGCTACGCCCGAAGACCAGCCTTCGCTGGACTTGTAGGCGCCATAAAAGAGGCCTTGCTGGATGATCTCCTGGGGAGTGGCTCCAGCATGCCGAAGGGCGGCTACGGCTTTGGCAATGATGAGAGAACTGCGATCCTTCAGGCCCTGTTCCAGGATGTATTTCCCCCGGTCAATGAGGCGGCGGCGGGCGGCTTCCTGTTCGGCTGCCGAGATGCCCACGTAGAGGTAGCCGTCGTTGCGGGTTTCTACGGGAAAACTTTTCAGGTCGTTTCCCGCACCGGAGGTTTCAAAGCAGCCTCCGGTTTTGAGATCGAATTCCCAGTGGTGCCAGTGGCAGATGAGCACCCCGTCACGCACGCTGCCTTTGGACATGGGATACCCCATATGTGGGCAGCGGTTGTCCACAGCATTAAAGATTCCATCGGTTTTAAAGATGGCCAGGTGGGTGCCATTGATTGTAAATGGCTTGCCTTCCCCTTCCTCAAATTCGTCCGTGCGACACACGCGGTGGAACTCGAGGCTAGCCGGGTCTGTTTCCGGGAGGGTGGTGTCCAGG
>JAQCGA010000415.1 GCA_027619145.1 bacterium
TCGAGCAGGCAATTGTTTTTGTGAATTCCCGGGCCGGAGGCGGACGGTTGTACCGGGCATTACAGAAACAATTCGATTCTATCGATTATATTCAGGGCGGGCTGGAGCAAGCTCAGCGGACATCCATTTTTAATCGGTTTCGGAAGAAGCAGGTTCGCCTGCTGGTAGCCACGGACGTGGCGGGCCGAGGGTTGGACTTTTCGCATGTAAGCCATGTGATCAATTTTGAGTGGCCGCAGTCGGACGAGTCTTATACCCATCGTACTGGCCGGGCAGGCCGGATGGGGCGATCTGGAACTGCGATTACGTTTGTTACGGATCGGGATCTGAATACGTTGTGGCGGGTGCTGGAGGCGAACCGGATTGAGCCCATCTGGCGTGGCGATAAACCGCCTGCGGGTGCAGGAACCAAAAAGCCAGGTGGAAATCGAAGTGGTGGACGGCGGGGTGGACCCAAGCCCAGTAGCAGGTCGCGCTCTCGGAAGTGATTTTTTGCAATGTTGTTTTTTGAATGCCGGAGGAGGCAGACCATGCGGTTTGGAGTACTGATTTTGGGGCTGCTCTGGATCTGTGCGACGCCAGGGTTCGCCGTAGAGGTGGAGAAAGAGGAGTTCGCCAGGGGAACGTCTTCTGCATCCGAAGCGTTTGCCCAGTTCAAGGTAAAACGCCTTGGTATTTTGTTGGTGGCTACGGAAAAGCGTCCAGATCTCGGGTTCAACTATTCCGGCCGCGCGCTACTCACAGAAGTTCGAGATTTGCCACAAGACGCGTTTAGAATGTCTCAACAGTACGAATTGGCACTTTACGAGGCCGTACGCAATGTTTTTTTTGAGGCTGGTTTTCAGGCCAGGAGCCTTAACCGTGAACCCTGGGAAAGGATGGAGCTGAAAGAGGTTCTGTCGCAGGCCAAAGAAGTTGATGCAGTCTGTGTGGTGCATTATAACATTCATCGAACGTATAAGATCTGGGATCGGGATGGGTATGGATGGTCCTCACCTTTTCAGGGGATGTTGCTCGAGGTTCGTCTGCGAACCTTCGATGCAGCCAGCCAGGATTTGATTTATGGGCTGGAATTGCGTGCACTGGGAACAGAAGAACTCTATTCTGCTCTTGGCGAGATGGTGGTAGAAGAACCCCTCTATCCGGGTGGGTCTGACGAGCACGGCACACCCAATGCATACAAGATTGCGGTGTATCAAGCTGCCATTCATGATCTGCGAACCGGAAAACTACCGATTCCGCTGATTCGGACGGCCAAGGGCTCTCTGGATATTTCGTACGTGGGAGGATGGGCGGCGACAGACGGGAAATACAAGATGGAGCACGAGATGCTCAGGTTGAATATTCCCGTGTCTGACGATGTTGCCAACGAAAACAGCGTATTGGCGCGTATGCTGGAATATGTACCGTACCGGCCACGGCCGGAGGACGTTGAATATTTCGACTTGAAGGGGATTCATCACTGCGGTCAAATGCTGAAAGAGAAATTGCGATAGGGGGGTGGTCCGGGGCATTTTGCCGTCAATCCTTACGAACAAGAAGGGATAGACCACTATGGATAAGTTCAAGATGAAAGAGGTAGAACTGGCACCGGGGATTCAGGGCCTTAAACTGGATACCGACAAATTTTCCTTAACGGTTGCTCCGCAATTGGGCGGCAAGATTACTTCGTTGATTAACAAAAAAACAAAACGAGAATTTCTGTCCCGGACAAATATTGAGTATAAAAAAAGATCTTACGGTGACCGGTTTGAAGATTATGAGAGAGACGGTGCCGATGAATGTTTTCCTGCTGTGGGTGCCGGTTCGTACCCGGTTTTCCCCTGGCAAGGTACACCCATTCCAGACCACGGGGAAGTATGGACGTTGCCCTGGGAGCACCAGGTAAAACAAAATCGGTTACACATGTGGGTGCGGGGCGTGCGGTTTCCGTACCTGTTTGAGCGGTCTATCAGTTTTGAGACCCTTGCACGCGGAGAAAAGCCGTTTATCCGTCTTTCATACACGGTAAAAAATGAAAGCCCGTACGATATGCCCTTTGTGTATGCGTTCCATCCGCTGTTCAAGGTGGAAACCCGCAGTAAAATCCTGTTGCCCGCTGGAACGGATCTGGTGGCTTATTCGAGTACGGATGACCGGTTGGGGCCACCGATGACAAAACATGCCTGGCCCAACGTAACGGATTTGACACTGGACAAATCGTATGATCGGAGCGTGGTGCGGTCCAGCCGGAACAAAGAAGCTGAAAAGCTCTTTACCACACGGATGGAGCAGGGGCGGTGTGCATTGCAGTATCCGAACGGAGAGTTTATTGGCTTCCTGTTCCCGGCCAAGAAATTTCCCCATTTGGGATTGTGGTTTAATGAAGGAGGCTGGAACAATTTGCACCATGTTGCGATGGAGCCTTCCACGTCCCAGGTCGATCGGCTGGATGTTGCCGAGGGGCTCAGGGCATGTGGTGTTGTGCCGGCCAACGGGGAGTACGAGTGGGATATTAGCATTGTGATTGGGAAAGACGATGAACTTGGCGAGTTACTGGGTGAGTTTTAACTGGGGAGTTTGACTGTGTATAGAAGTTTGAGAACCCTCGTGATTGCAGGGTGGGTGCTGGCAGGTGTGCAACAGGTTTGGAGTCAGGGCGCTCCGGAAGATATGGCTCTGGTTCAACAGGGCGATACCCAGTTTTACCTGGATGCTCGAGAAGTTACGGTAGAAGAGATGAAAGCCTTCGATCCGGACTACCAGCCTGCGTACGAATATTTCAAGGATGCAAAAATGCCCGCAACCGCCATCCCTTTTGATGTGGCACTGGCATATTGCGTGGCAAAAGGTAAGCGTTTGCCTACCTCAGACGAATGGCAACGGGCCTGCCGTGGCGCAGAGGGGAAGGTCTATTCGTACGGGAACAACTACGATCCGAGTAAATCCAGGGTAGGGCGCAGGGTCTGGACGGACGGTCCGAAGGCTGTAGGCTCTTACGAAAAAAACGTGTATGGACTTTATGATATGACGGGAAATATTTGGGAATGGGCCGATAGTGGAGAGGCCGAAGGGGAGAAGCGTGCGGTGCACGGCGGTTCCTGGACGGACGGGCCCGGGGCAACAACGTGTATGTCCAAGCGTACCGCAGATCCCTCGTTACGGTCTGTAAATTACGGGTTTCGATGTGCACGATCGCTGACGGGTGAAGACCGGGCCCGGATGGCGGCGATTGAGGCAGAAAAAACACGGAAGGCGGATGCGGTAGCCCGCCGCGAAGCGGCCCGAATTCGAGCTGAGCGGGAAGCGGTTGAAGCGGCCAAGCGGGCCAAAGTGGAGGCGGAAGCCCAGAAAGTTCTGGAGGCCGAAGAGGCCGAAAAGCGTGCACGAAAAGCCGAAGCCGCCCAAAAGGCGGAAGCGTTTGCCCGCAAGGTCGAAGGGATGGTCTCGGTAAAGTCTTCCATTTTCCAGATGCTTTATGTAGATCCGCACGAAGTCACTGTGGAGGCGTTTCAGAAATTCGAACCGTCTTACCGGCCAGACGAATTTTCTGCAGATGCCCGGATGCCAGCAACCCGCGTGACCTATGCGCAGGCTGCGGCCTATTGTGCGTCTCTGGGCAAACGTTTACCTACGGCAGAAGAATGGGTAGCGACTTGTTTGGGCGAAAAAGGGTACCTGTATGGATACGCCCAAACGTACGACGCTTCCATGGCACGGACGGGAAAATCCTGGACTGCAGGTGCGGTACCCGTGGGCACTGGCGCTCCTAATCTGTACGGAATTACGGGTATGACGGGCAACGCCTGGGAATGGGTTGATGGCTGGTACGGGCAGGGCCAGAAATTGCGAATTTTGCATGGTGGAAGCTGGGTAGATGGTTCAGACCGTGCAAAGTGTACGGGATCTACATGGTCGCACCCGGAGGCATCGCATGCCAATGCTGGTTTTCGGTGCGTTGTGAGTGAGGAGTGAAATGGCAGTGGACGGGCGCAGATTGGAATGGAAAAGAGGCGTGTCTTGCTGGTTCTGGATGATCCTGCTTTGCGCAGGTGTTTGGGGCTGTGGGGTTGGACAGGGCGAAATTTCTGAGGTTGAAGGTGAAGCCCGGGAAGTGTTGCTGGCCCTTCTGGAAGATCGAAATGTAGACGCACCGCTGGCGGCGGAAGCGGCTTTGATGCTGGGGAAACTTTCGGAACTGGACGTGGTTCCTGCGCTGGTTGCGGCGTTGGCACACCCGGAAGAGCTTGTTGTTGTTCATGCCGCTCGGGCACTGGGGAATCTTGGTGGAGACCGGGCTATTGCGGCTCTGGATAGCTTGTTTCAACACGCTGAAAGTACAACGTTGAAGATTGAGACCGCTGTTATTCTGGACAAGCTGGGACAGGCTGGAAAACGTACCTGGCTGTTAGAAACACTGGAAACTGCCCCCCTGGGAATTTTTCGTTCTACGGCAGCAGGCGC
>JAQCGA010000416.1 GCA_027619145.1 bacterium
TTCCCGGGGGCGAACGCAGGGTATTCACCGGTGAATTCGACTTGGGTGACCAGAGGTTGATCGGCGGGTACATCTAGATCCAGGGGTGGATCGAATTTCCGGTAGGTTTTGTACCCGGTGGGTTCAAATGTGCGTGCGGGGGTTTTGCCTTCGATCAACCAGAAGTGGAAGGCCTGGATGGGGTTTTCTGAAAAGGTCCAGGGGCCGGTTTTAGAGCCCAGGTGGATGGTGAGTTTATCTTTTTCCGCCAGGCCCGCAGGCAGGGTAATTTCACAAACGTGTAGGAATTCCGGGAGGACCGGGTAGAGGTCCAGGGTTCGGGCACCGTATCCTTCGCAGGTGACCGGAGCGCTTGAGGCGGTTGTGGCTGAGATGTGATTCGGTGCGTGGGCATCGCGGGCCTGGGGAGGGCCAGCGTGCTGGCGAATATCGTAGATGAACCAGAGTTTGGTGCCTTGTTCGAGAGAGTCGGCGGGCCGGTATGTGAAGCTGAGTGAGCCGGAACCTCCGGCCAGAAGGGGTTGATTCGTGCGGACGGTGAAGCGTTCCGGTTGTGCCGAGAGCATGGGGTTCTCCGTGTTCGGGGTATCGATGTTTCGGAAAAAGACAGAGTATTCCGCAAAGGCACAGAGGTTTAATGGCGGTGTTTTAAGGTTTTCGTAGGGGCAGGCCCCTGTGCCTGCCCGGCCTTTGGGGGGTATGTTGATGGTTTTGTCGGGGTGGGTCTGTGTGGTCGATTGAGGTTGGATATGGGGTGATCAGGGTAACGGAATTTTCGCGGTGTCCACCTCTTCGGAGCCGTGGAGGTCCAGGGTGTTGACCTGAACCCAGAGCTCCGGTTCGGGTTTTCCAGTCAATTCGATGGTGACACGGGTGTCGTGCAGACCACGGACTTCGCCAATGGTGTGGCCAATTTGAGAAGTGATCAGCGTGATGGCATTTTGCATGGTGCCTTCGGGAGCTGCAGGTTCCGTCGGGTTTCCATTGAAGGCTACGACCAGCGCTTTTTTAACGTCGAAGACGCCGTCATTTTTTATGGTTACGTTCAGTACCGTTTTCCCACGGCGCTGTGCAAGGCCGGATTTTTCCACGTGGATGCGGAGGCGCTGGCAGAGCTGGTCGTCTGTAAGGGAGACAGCTTTGTGAGCATCCAGGATGCCCCAGCCGGTTTGTGGGTTCCAGCGTTTGCCACGGGCTGTGTTGCGGAGCACCTGGCGGACCTGTGCATTGGTGAGATGAGGGTAACGAGACATGACGAGTGCGGCAATGCCACCAGCCCATCCAGAGGCCATGCAGCCTCCGGTGAAAGGAATGTAGTTATTGTGTCCCCCGGTGGACCAGCACTGGTCGGTTTCATCGTCGGTATTTCGTTCGCCGGCGGGTGTGGCAGCTTCCGCATAGTCTGCCGAGGGGCAGATGTTGGCGGCTTTGTTGTGTTTGTTGACGGAGCCCACGGAAAAGACGGCTTCCAGGCCGGGCATGTTGGTGGCCACACGACGGCCCCGGTTGTCTGCGAGACCTTTGGCGATGACGCATCCGGCGTCGTAGGCCCGTTCGAGAGATTTTCTCAGACGAGGATTGTCCAGCGGGTAACTGAAGTCTGTACCTCGGTAGAAGAGAGGAATTGGATTGCCTGCTGTTCCGTGGGAAATGAAACCGTGGGGGATGATGAGGACTTTTGCGCCATTGTCCACGGCGTAGTCGATCCCTTTCCACCAGCTATCGGGATTCTGGTAGCCTACTCGTACGGCCATAACCCGGCATTCGGGCGCACACGCAATAACTTCGCCTACGATGAAGGCGTGGTGCCCCTTGTTATAGTCGGTGTCCGGGTTGTGCAGGTTGTATTCCAGGCTGGCGTCGTCATCGTGGCAATCCCAGCCGTGAATGTCTCCTCTGGTGGGATTGGGGTTGACCCAGAGATGGCCTTCGTGGTGCGGGTGGTAGGTGTAGCCGAGGTCGATTACCGCGACGACAACGTTTTTGTTGCCGCGTGTGATTTTGTGGGCCTGGGGAATACGTAGTTGGCGGAGGGGCCAGCCGTAGGGTGTTTTGTGCAGGGTGGAGAGGTGGAGATCGTTGGGAGCCATGGGGCCTCTGTATGGGGAAACGGCCCTCCCCCCGCCCGGCTTTGCCGGGCACCCCTCTCCCGCGCAACGGGAGAGGGGCTGATGGAGGATGGGTTCTGTAGAGCGCCGGGGCTCAACCTATCCCTCAATCACAAACAGACCTGCCCACATCCCCAACCCGGAACGCCCATGCGCCTCTTCTTCACCTGCCTCCTCACCTGCCTCCTCCCTACCCTCGCCACAGCCCAACCCTTCCTCCCCGAACAAAACACCGGCCACCACTTCGCCCACGCAGCCAAAACCAATCCCTCCAGTACTCTTCGCGACGACGCCCGCATCGGCTGGGACTTCGGCCACGACCGCAACGTCAACTTCGCCTCCACCTCAGGACACGCTCGCCTCAAAACCGCACTCCTCAACGCCGTCAACGCCAGCGAAACCCTCATGAGCTTTGACCTTGGCTTTGACTTCCGCAGCATCGTCCAGGAACGCAACGGACGCCTCCAGCTCTACCCCGGCGTCCTGGCCAGCCTGGACACCTTCCTCGTTGAAATAGAACGTGCCAACCTCCGCGCCCGAGATCGGAACAGCCGCTTCGGCGCAGACCTCGTTCTTACCGACTACCGCGTTGCAGACGGCATCAACCGCCCCGGAGAAAACGAAGAGCACACAGACTACCTCACCACCCGCCGAGCCGAATTCTTACAAACCCTCGAACCCATCTTCACCAAAATCGCCACACACACCACCCTTACCCTCAACCTCATGAACGAACCCGAATTTGCCGCCCTCTCCGTTTCAAAAGCCGCAGAAAACATCGAAACCGGCCAATGGCCCAACACCACCTTCAGTACAACCCTCCTGGAAAAAATCGCAAAAAAAAGTGCCCACACGGAAATGAACCCCACGCAGGCCTTACAAACACTGGATCAAAACGAATTTGTCTCCGTCCACCACAGCCGCGAAAACGGAACCATCACCCTCCACCCCGCAACCCTCTCCCAACAGCAAATGGACACCTTCCTCATCGCTCTTGCAGAAACCATCCACAAAACCGCTCCCAACATCCCCATCACCATCGGATGGGGAGACGATCAATCTGCACTCGGACGCACCCCATTGCTGATCTCACAAGGGCAATTGATCACAGACATCATCAGCTTCCACGTCTATAACACCCGCACCAACCCCTACCATCCCCTGCGTAGCACCCGCGAAAACTTCAACCGCATTGGCCTGGGCAACCGGATCATCCGCATCACAGAATGGGGTCTGGGAGGCCAGGATGACCACGCCGGAAATATTCCCGGTGCCATCCTGAACGCCCTCCGGCAAACCCAGCAAGCCGGATATGACGGCATCGTCTTCTGGTGGGACGACCAGCACGATTATGCCTACAACGCCTATCGCGAAGCCTGGGAAACCCACACCGGAAAATCCGCCCCCGGCCCACCTGTAACCTCCCTCTCCCGTTCGGACTTCAATACAGACGGCCGTGTCAATTTTGCAGACTTCCTCCTCTTCGCCGCAGGCTTCGGCGTACAAACCGGCGAACCCGGCTTTGACACCCGCCTGGACCTGGACGGCAACGGAATCATCGGCTTCCTGGACTTTCTCCGCTTCGCCTCCGATGTTCAGAAAGCCGCCTGATCCCCGGACCCTCCGCCCCCTCCGGTTATTCTTATCATAAAAAAAAGAGAGCCGCGATTCTGCTCGCAACCCTCTGTTCCATCAGAACAAAAAAATAGAATCATTTCTTTCGAGATGCCTGCCGCTTCCCTTTTCGCGCCATCAGCCAGCCGGGCAGATAAAATAACGCCACGGTAATCACTGTAATTAAAACCGCGACGATCCGCATTGCCATAACGAACACCTCAATAGAAAATGCCCACCCGGGGGAAGGATCGCCAGGAAGGCGAGCACTCAAAAATCCGGACATATATAAAAATACGCAGATTTGCCTTTTCATGCTACCCGCGAACTGATTTTTTGTTTCATTTTTGTACTGGTAGGCGTAAAAAGTACCGGTAAACGTAAACATGTACGAAAAAAACTGCCCATTTCTCTTCTGGACAGCCTTCAGGCACATCTTTCTCCTCACCTTTTACGAACTTCCCAACCGAAAAATGAACCATTTTCTTTCGGACCAGAATTGCGTATATTTTCAGAAGTATATGATGCCGGACAAATCGGGACCCCTCTCGTCTGGCATCTTCTCTTCTTTTTTCCTATAGGATCGCACGCGAACCGGACCTCCCTATCCGGTGTGCTCCTGGCTGTTTTACCCCCCGACCGTAATACTCCCCATCGTACCCATGTGTTTGCGACCCCGGTCGAATTCTGCCTATTCGGATC
>JAQCGA010000417.1 GCA_027619145.1 bacterium
GGTTGTGCGCATCTGGGCGTTGACCTGAATGTGACCGCGTTGTGTTGTCTGTACACTGGTGTTTTCGAGACCCAGGTTTTCGCTGTTGGGCCGCCGTCCCACCGAGAGCAGGATTCTGTCGTATTCCTGGACCTTTTCTTCGATGTTTCCTTCAAAGGTGACACGCAGGCCTTTTTGGGTTTCTTCAACGGAGGTGACTTTTGTTTTCAGGTGGATGCCGTTGAAGATGTTGTCCATTCGCTTTTGTAGCGGGCGGACGAGATCTTTGTCCACGCCGGGAAGCAGACCGTCTGTGACTTCGACGACAGTGACTGCACTGCCCAGTTCGGCGTACACGGTGCTGAGTTCCAGGCCGATGATACCGCCGCCTACGGCCAGGAGGCGTTCCGGTATGCTTTTCAATTCCAGGGCCGCTGTGGAGTCCAGGATGCGTGGGCTGTCTATGTTGAAGACGGGCAGTGTGGATGGGCGGGAACCGGTGGCAATGACGGCGTAGCTGAAATCGATGTGGGAAACATCGCTGTTGCCTTCTACGCGTACACGCGTAGAACTTTCGAATGCCGCGCGGCCATGGATGCGATCTACCTGACGTTTTTTGAACAAGCTGGCAAGTCCGCTGGAATGCTTTTCGACAATGCCATCTTTCCAGTTGCGCAGGACGTCCAGGTCGATTTCGGGTTGTTGAAAGGTGAGGCCCCAACTTTTGGCTTCGCGGGTTTCAGAGAGAAGGGCGGCGGCGTGGAGTAAGGCTTTGGAGGGAATACAGCCGCGTAAGAGACATGTACCGCCAGGGCGTTCGTCTGCTTCTACGAGGACGACTTGCAAGCCGAGGTCTGCAGCGCGGAAAGCTGCGGTATAGCCGCCTGGCCCACCGCCAATGACGAGAACGTCGGTTTTGAGGATGTCTGGCATTGGATGATCCTTGATTGGATATCGATGTGGGACACGGCACACCGTGTCCTGATGGGTGGGATCGGTTATCCGCCCAGTAGCATTTGTTCCGGATTTTCGAGGGATGTTACCAGGTGCTTGGTAAATCGGGCACCGTCTGCACCGTCTATGACCCGGTGATCATAAGAAAGGCAGATTGGCATGATGAGTCGGGGTTCGATCCGTCCGTTGCGCACCACGGCTTCCTGGCGGCTCTGGGCAATGCCCAGGATGCTCACTTCTGGGAAGTTGACGATGGGCGTAAATGCGGTTCCGCTAATGCTGCCCAGGTTGGTTACTGTAAAGGTTCCTCCCTGGAGTTCTTCCAGGCTCGCTTTGCCCTGGCGGGTGCGGTCTGCCAGTTCAGAGAGTTCTGCGGCGAGTTCAAAAATATCTTTGCGATCCACGTTGCGGATCACGGGTACCAGCAGGCCGCGATCCGAATCGACGGCAATGCCAATGTTGTAATAGTTTTTGAGTACGAGCTCACCGGCGGCCGTATCCAGGCTGGAATTGAACTGTGGAAATGCCTTGAGGGCAGTGATGACGGCTTTGAGGATGAGAACGGTAGGGGTCAGTTTTCCGCCCCGGGTTTCGGTTGTTGCTTTGTGGCGCTGACGGAAGGCCTCCAGGTCGGATACGTCGGCTTGATCGAACTGGGTGACGTGGGGAATCTGGTTCCAGGCAATGCTGAGGTTTTCGGCAATTTTCTTGCGGATCTGTCGCAGCGGTTGACGCTCAACCTCGCCCCATCTGGAGAAATCGGGCAATGCAGGTGCCGGGATGGCGAGGCCGGAGGATGCAGGTGCGCCAGAGAGGACGTTTTGGGTGAACGCCTTGACGTCTTCACGGGTGATGCGGCCGCCTGCACCGGTTCCAGTTACCTGAGAGAGGTCCACGCCGAGTTCGCGGGCGAAGCGCCGTGTGGCTGGGGCCGCAGGAACGGGTCCTTGGCCTTCGGCCTGCGGAGGAGCCTGAACAGGCGTGCGAACCGGTGCCGGTTTTTCGGCTGCTGGTTTTTCTGGTGTCTCTTCGGCCTGTTCTTCTTCGGGCTCTTCTTCTTTGACTTGCTCTTCTTCGGGTTCTTCTTTGCCAGCTTCTGCTGCGGGGGCACCGACCGTTTCGTCAATGGTGATCAGGACGGCACCAACAGGTACGGTATCTCCCTCTTTGACGTTGACAGATACAACTGTTCCGTCTTTGTCTGAGGGGACTTCGATGAGTGCTTTGTCGGTTTCCAGTTCCAGGATGGCTTGTTCTTTTTTGATTGGGTCACCTTGGGCGACGAGCACGCGGGCTACCTCGCCAGATGTAACGCCTTCTCCCAGGTCAGGAAGTTTAAACTCTGTGGCCACGTTTCCTCCTCTACAGTCCATCACAGGATGATCATTTGTATCTAAGGAACACCGCTGGAGAAACGGCAATTGAACAGGTTTATGCCGTTCCGAATGTTTGTGGGTGACAGTTACTTTTTATCTGGAGTACCTGCTGTATTTTCTTTTTTGTACGCAATGGTAGGGCCGGCTGCAACCGGATCGACTTTTTCTGGGTCAATCCCTAGATCCTTGATTGCTTTTGCAACCTGTTCTTTTTCTATTTTGCCCTGTTTGCAGAGGGCGTACAGTGCGGCCACCGTTATGGATTCGGCATCTACCTCGAAGTGGCGACGGAGGGCTTCGCGGGAATCGCTGCGGCCGAAGCCGTCCGTACCCAGGACCTGCATCTGATTGGGTACCCAGGGGCGGATCAGATCGGGCAGGGTTTTCATGTAGTCCGATGCGGCTATGACGGGGCCTTCGGTTTTTTCCAGCGATTTGGTAATATACGGTTTGCGCGGACGCCGGGTGGGGTGGAGCATATTCCACCGCTCGGTTTCGAGTGCGTCCCGGCGGAGTTCTTTATAGCTGGTGACGCTCCAGACGTCAGCCGAGACGTTGTAGCGTTCGCTCAGTATTTTTTGTGCTTCCAGCGCTTTGCGCAAAATGGATGCACTGCCAAAGAGTTGGACTTTGTGCTGGCCTTTTTCGAGGTTGCTCTCCTGGAGGCGATAGATGCCTTTGAGAATGCCTTCTTCTACGCCTTTGGGTTTGGCTGGCATGGTATAGTTTTCGTTGCCGAGCGTGAGATAATAAAAGACATCCTCCTGCTCCTGGTACATCCGCCGGATACCATCTTGTATGATGACGGCGATTTCGTAATGGTAGGCAGGGTCATAGGCAAGCAGGTTGGGTACTGTGCTGGCCAGGACGTGGCTGTGGCCATCTTCGTGTTGCAGGCCTTCGCCGTTGAGGGTGGTGCGCCCAGCGGTGCCGCCTAACATGAAGCCTTTGCACCGCATGTCTGCGGCAGCCCAGACGAGGTCTCCAATGCGTTGGAAGCCGAACATAGAGTAGTAGATGAAAAAAGGAACCATGTTGACGGCGTGGGTTGCATAAGCCGTTCCAGCGGCTATAAATGAAGACATGGCTCCGGCTTCGGTGATGCCTTCTTCCAGGATCTGTCCGTCCTGGGTTTCGCGGTAATAGCTGAGGTTGCCGGCGTCTACGGGTTCGTAGAGCTGCCCCTGGTGAGAGTAAATGCCAATTTGCCGGAAGAGGGCGTCCATGCCAAAGGTACGGGCTTCGTCCGGAATAATAGGTACCATTAAGTTGCCCAGCTCTTTGTTGTGCAAGAGATGCCCGAAGATGCGACCGAAGGCCATTGTGGTGGCCATGGTGCGGTCGCCGGTGCCTTCGAAGAAGTCTTTGAATTCTTCCAATGGAGGTGCCTGGAGTGGCTTGACGCGTATGTTTCGTGAAGGAATCGGTCCCCCCAGCTCTTCTCGGCGTTTTTTCAGGTACTGCATTTCTGGGCTATCTTCTGCCGGGCGGTAAAACGGTGTTTGGGCAACGTCTTTATCTGAGATTGGAATG
The DNA here is from genome assembly GCA_027619145.1 of bacterium. The sequence continues at coordinate 3,843 of JAQCGA010000417.1, forward strand.
TCGAAACGCGCGCGGAAGGCATGGAGTTCTTCTTCGTTAATTTTTTTCTGCTGGTGGGCAATGTTGCGCCCTTCTCCGGCTTCGCCCAGGCCGTAGCCTTTGATGGTTTTTGCCAGGATGACGGTGGGAGAGCCTTTGTGTTCTACTGCTGCTTTGAAGGCTGCATACACCTTTTCAGGATCGTGACCACCTCGGCGCATTTTTTGGAGCTGTTCGCTGGAGAGATTTTCTACCATTTTGAGAAGTTTGGGGTAGGCGCCGAAGAAGTTTTTGCGGATGTAATCGCCAGATTCTACGGTGTATTTCTGGTACTGTCCATCCACGACTTCGTTCATTCTTTGTGCAAGCAGGCCGTCTCGATCCTGGGCGAGGAGGGGGTCCCAGTCGCTTCCCCAGATGACTTTGATGACGTTCCAGCCAGCACCCCGGAAGGCGGCTTCCAATTCCTGGATGATTTTCCCGTTGCCGCGTACCGGGCCGTCCAGTCGCTGGAGATTGCAGTTGATGACAAAGATGAGGTTGTCCAACTGTTCCCGGGAAGCCAGGGTAATCGCACCCAGAGATTCGGGTTCGTCGGTTT
>JAQCGA010000418.1 GCA_027619145.1 bacterium
CGGTCTATGCCGAAGTGAAATCGGGGTCGTATGAGGTGACGCTGGCGAGGGAGGGGTACGGACCCAAGATTGTGCAGATGACGGTAGAAGAAGGAAAACCGCATCACTTTCGCCTGTTGAAGGACTGTTTGCTGGGATATATGTGGCCGAGGTGTGTGAAGGTTGGAGAACGGTCCGAGTTCCGTGTGCATTCCCATGAAGCATACAAGCTGGAATTGTGGCGGTACGGATGGAAGAAAGAGTTTGTCCGTACGATTGGTTGGTACGATGAACACGGTCCGAGAGCTACCGTACAGCTCAGTCCGGATGGAGATTATACGCAGACGGGGGTACAGTGGAATAAATTTGGATATACAAGTCCACATCACAAACAGTATGTGGAAGCACCCGCACGGTCCGGGTTGTATTATATGCACGCAAAAACCGAGTCCGGGTTGTTCTTTTCGTTTCCCTGGGTTGTGGCACCGGAGAAGTCAGAGGAAAAGATTGCGGTGCTGGCGTCGGATATTAACTGGAATGCGTACAATAATTTTGGCGGACGTAGCAATTATATTCATCCAGATCGTTTGCCTCCCACGCCCACGATTAATGCACGGCTGGAACTGAAGCGGTACACGAATCCAGAGCATATCAATTATGATTGCGAGGACTACGATCCGTTGTCGTTTGATCGGCCAGAACTGATTAACCACGTGCCAGAAGATGTACAGGTGATGGACCCCATTGCGGGACGGTCCGCCTGCCACGTAGCACCAACGGAGTGGCGGTTTTTAGGGTGGATGGAACGGGAAGGGTTCGGATACGATTTATATTCGGAGACACAGTTCCACTTCGGGCGGTTGAAGCTGGACGATTACCGGATATTGATTATTACAACACACCCTGAATATTGGTCGAAGGAGATGTATTTTGAACTGAAGTCCTGGGTGTTTGAGCGAGGTGGACGGCTGCTGTACCTGGGAGGCAACGGGTTGAACTGCGAGGTGGAGTTCTTAGATGAATCCACGATGACGGTTCGAAATGGGGATGCGCGAGAGTTGGCAAAGCGAGGTTGGCACAGTCGGTTCCACCTGCGGCATGAGTCCGAGGCGAATCTGCTGGGGGTGCAGTATACGGACGCTGGTATTATGACGAGTGCGCCGTACCGGGTGATTGACGCATCGCACTGGGTATTTGAGGGAACAGGATTGAAGAACGGTGAGCTGTTTGGGCAGGAGAGTTTGCACGAACGGGTACCGGGTGGGGCTTCGGGACATGAGACAGATAAGATCCATCCGGATTCGCCGAAGAATACACATCTGCTGGCGAAAGGGACCAACCCGGATGACGGCGGTGCGGATATTGTGGTGCACGAACCGGCAGGTGGAGGCGCGGTGTTTTCGTCCGGGTCCATTACGTACCCGGCGTCTATTCTGGTGAGTGATGCGGTGTCTAAGATTACAGCGAATGTGATCCGTAAATTTTTGGCGGACTGAGCGCGGAGGGAGAGCGTAGAGATGCTTTTTGACACACATACCAATCTGATGTGGTATCCGGATCATTTGTCGGATGAGTTTGTGGCGTTTGCACTGGAAGCCAAGCGGGCGAAGATGAGACTTTCGCCGGATGTGTACTTTGCCGGAGAAGACCAGGACGAGCGCAATGCTTTTGATTCACGGCCGGAGCAGTTGTTGGAGGCTACGGAAGGCTGTGATAAGGCGATTGTGTTTGGGCTTCGGGCACCTTATTGCGGGATCAATACACCGCAGGAGCTGGTTGCGGATTTTGTGAAGGCGCATTCGGATAAGTTTTACGGATGGTGTTCGGTAGATCCGAATGATGAGGATTGTATTGATCAGCTCGTTTATAACGTGGAAGAATTGGGGCTCCGGGGGTTGAAGATCGCACCGATTTACCAGAGCTGGAATCCGCAGGATCCGAAGCATCTTCCGTTTTTTAAAAAGGCGGAGTCGCTGGGGATTCCGATCAATATTCATCAGGGAACTTCGTTTGTACGGCCGGGTCCATTGAAGTATGCGAATCCGATTCAGTTGGAGGATATTGCGATTGCTTGTCCGGATTTGCGGATGATTATTTCGCATATGGGCCATCCGTGGGAAGATGAATGTGTGGTGCTGATCCGTAAACATCCGAATCTGTATTCCAACGTATCGGCTCTGCATTACCGCCCGCGTCGGCATTATCAGGCATTTATGTCTGCCATCGAATATGGGGTGGAGCATAAATTGATTTTCGGTTCAGATTTTCCATCGGCTACGGCAGAACAGGTGATTGCGGGACAGTGGAAGGTAAACGATGTGGTAAAGGGAACGAATTTTCCTCAGGTGTCGGATGAGGTGATTCACAATATCATTTACGAAAACTGGAAACGGGCATTGCCCGAATATGCCTGAGGAGTGAGGATGAAGATTACGCGTGTGGAGCCGATTCCGATTCTGGTGCCGCTGAAGGCGGGGCTGACGACGAAGACGGCACATGGGGAGCATATTGATTCGCCATATGTGATTGTGCGAGTACATACAGACGAAGACCTGGTAGGTTTGGGGGAGGCGACGTTGTCTCCCCGGTGGAGTGGTGAGACGAGCCCGGGGTGTGTTGCGGCAATTCGGCAGATACTGGACCCGGCTTTGCAAGGGGCAGACCCGCAGGATGTGGGGGCGTGTCTTGCGCGTATGAATCGGGCGATGAAGCTGAATCCGTTTACGAAGGCTGCGGTGGAGATGGCGCTGTGGGATCTGGCTGGTAAAGCGGCGGGGTTGCCGGTGTACCGTCTGCTGGGTGGTAAGGTGCGAGAGAATGTGCCAATGAAGATGGTGGTGGGCGCGTTCGAGGTGCCGAAAGCCGTGGAATTAGCACAACGGTTTCTGGATTGGGGTGTGAAACACCTGAAGGTGAAAGTGGGGTTGGACCCGGTGCAGGATCTGGCGCGGGTGAAGGCGGTCCGGGAACTGGCAGGGCCGGATGTGACGATTGGGATTGATGGAAATTGCGGGTGGAATATTACGACGGCGCGTAAAACTCTGCGAAAAATGGAGCAGTACGATTTGTTGTTCGCCGAGCAGCCGGTAGGTACCGGAGATCCTGGGGCACTGGCACAACTGCGGGAGGCTACAACCATTCCGATTATGGCGGATGAAAGTGTGTTTACGCTGGCGGATGCGTGGGATCTGACTTCTCGCAGAGCAGCGGATATTTTGAGTATTTATCCTGGGAAGACCAGTGGGATTCTGCCTTCGCTGGCGATTGCGAATGTGGCGGAAGCCGCAGGAATCGTGTGCAGTATGGGGAGCAATCTGGAACTGGGGATTGCAACGGCAGCGATGTTGCACCTGGGAGTGGCTGCACCGGCGATTGATAGCGAGACGTATCCGGGGGATTATTTGGGCCCGCTGTACCACGAGGCGGATATGATTACGGAGCCGTTGTCGCTGGGCCCGGAAGTGGCCCAGGTGCCGGAGGGGCCGGGGTTGGGTGTGGAACTGGATGAGGATCAATTGGAGAAGTGGCGGGAGAAATAGGACCCTGGAGGTTTTTATATGAGTCGGCTGTATTACAGTGAAGAGGGGCGTGTTCTGCCTTCGTTGTGCGAGGAGTTGACAACGTACCGGCGGGCGCGGAAGGTGCTGGAGCTTCCGGAGACGGGTGAACGGGCGCGGGTGTACGTGCTGGCTCGGTGCTATCCGGAGAATGAGGTGCCGCTTCGGTTGGCGGTGAATGGGGTAGAATTGGAGCCGATACAGGCAATCCGACAGGGCGCGTATTGCTGGTACGAGATTTCTATAGAGAAGGACCCATTAAAGACTGGGGAGAATATATTCGAGCTGTGGACGGATACGACGGCGATGAATGGCTGGTCTCTGGCCATGGAGCCGGGCCATGCAAATCCGAAAAGCTTGATTAGCGATGACAGCGGCAAGACATGGCGTAGCGAGCGGATGGGATATTTAAATGCGGTGCTGGGTGAGTACGTTGTACGCGTGCGGTTGGAAGAAGGAGAGGATCCGCCGCCACCGCCAATGGTGTGGGAGGATGTAGAGCAACCCCGGTTCGTTTCGCTGCGTAAAATTCTACCGCCTATGGCTGTAGACGCGGGGCCTTTGCTTCGGCGAGTGCGGGCGCTGTCATCCTGGTTGGCATCGAGTTGGGAACATACGAATTCAGCGCGGTCCGGGCAGTATGGACCGTGGGATGCGGAGACGATTGTGGCCTGGGGCGGAAAGGAACAGGGACACAACGGGAAGCGACCGGTGGTGATGTGCGTGCATTATGGAGCGGCCCTGGTGAGTTGTGCGCAGGCCGTGGGAATTCCGGCGCGGTGTTCGGTGCTCACGGAGGCGATTAATGGATTTAACGGGCATTTCATTGCCGAAGTGTGGTCCGAAGAGCACGGGAAGTGGGTGGTGGTGGATCCGAAT
>JAQCGA010000419.1 GCA_027619145.1 bacterium
GCCTCTCCAATTTCAATTCCCTGCCGCACCGATGCGCCAATCCCGATATGCGCACCTGCTCCCACACGTACGCTCCCCCCCAACCGGGCCCCACTGGCAACCTGCACATGGTTGCCAATCACACAGTCGTGTTCCACAAGCGCCCCGCTGTTAACAGCTACGTTCTCTCCAAGCCGGGCATCCGGACCAACGACGGCCTGAGCCATCACCACGGTTCCAGCACCCAATCTGGCCGAACGCGCCACCTGCGCACCGGGATGAACCGCTGAAATAACAGCAAATCCCATTTCAACCGCCTTCATGTAAACTCGCCGCCGCACCGCCGTATCGCCCACGCTACCCACACCAACAAACACATGTGTGACACCTCTGTTATGGTATTCCAGTAATTGCTCATCCCCACCAAGTACCCGAACCCCCAGCACAGAAGTCATCCACAACTCCTGCCTCGGATCTACAAGCCCCACAATCTCGAATATTCCAATTTCCTGGAGTGTATCAATCACAAGCTTGGCGTGGCCTCCAGCACCCAGACCAATCACTTTCACAGGCACGCTCATCCTACTTCCCGAATCAGCATAAAGGCTTCTGCATACTCCACCCCGATCGTAGCGCCCCGGTGCCGTGCCAATGCCCGAATACTTTCTGGGCCTCTGGGCATCGGATCATCCTGAGTTTCCGTTTCATAAAGCGACATAATCTCTATCTTCCGGTCCACATAAGAAGAAACATCTCGGTACACCACTGGATGAAACAACCTTCCGGTGGTTACCGGCGCAGCGTCTGTAGAAGAAAGTGTCTCATAACACAAAACGCGCTTTACACCCAGCCGATTCATATAAAACGGCTTGACCACGGACATCAGTGCGGTGTAAACCGCGCCATGGTCCGTATGAATATCTCCACCATGTACAGTATATATTATTTCAGGTTTGGCCTTTTCGATCCCCTCTCGGATTGCAGAAATCAGCTCTCCCTGCGGGACGGTGTCCAGTTTTGCTGTGGGCAAGCCCAGTTTCATCGTTGCGGCCATTTCATAAGCACCGGCAACCTGTTCCACTTCTTGCGCCTTCCGGGCAATTACTTCGGCCGACCACTGCGGCTCATAGGCCTGCGTAATGATGAGCCAGAACAGTTCATCGCCTTCTGCGCGGTGGCGCAATAGCGCACCGCCACACCCCAGCGTCTCATCGTCTGGATGAACAGACACTACGAGGACACGCATCTTCCACCTCCCAATCTGGCCCCAACCGGAATCTCCACAGAAGCCTCCCACGCCCTCACCAGCAACCCGCCGTCCCCCGTACGCACGTATAGCCCCTCCTCAGTCTGGTGATAAATCGTACCCGGAGCAACATCAGGCACCGGAATACCTTCCGGCAACCAACTCTTCCACACAAGTACCCGGGCATCTTTCCAGAACGTATGTGCGCCCACATAAGGATGTGTCAACGCCCGGATCAGGTTGTAAATTGTCATCGTATCCAAAGCCCAGGAAATCTCTCCGTCCTTCTCACCACGCTTCCGCCAGTAGGTCGCCTGGCTGTGGTCCTGCGGCACTCGGGGAGCAGACCCGGACTCCAGTTGCCGCAAAAAAACCGGAACGGCTTCGCTCGCCATCGCCTTTATTTTTTCGTACAACGTGCCGGCATCGTCCTCTAGCGTAATCGGAAACGGTTTCTGCCAGAGAATATCACCGCTGTCTGCCCCATCATCCAGATAAAAAAACGTCAAACCGCTCTCTTCAAGCCCCTCTACCAGCGCCCATATCAGAGGATGACGCCCTCGGTTGTGCGGCAAAAGCGCCGGATGGCTGCCAATACACCCCAGAGGAGGAAGTTCCAGAATCTCCTGGGGTAACAACTGCGACCATCCGAGTACAAAAATTACATCCGGACGTAAAGACCGAATCAGCTCAACCGTGCTGGCATCCGTTGTCTTACGAACTTTATAAACCGGCACCTCGTGAGCCCTGGCCACCTCCGAAAGATCAGCATAGTCTGCATTAAATGTGGCGAACTTCCGGTCCAGCGTAACCACTCCCACCACCTGGCCTCCACAGGCCAGTACGTGCTGGAGGCAGTGCCTGCTGAAATCTACGGCTCCGATGAAAACGATTCGCATTCAAACGCCCCGCTGGAATTCTCGTAAAACCGCTTCAAAAGCATTCTGTCATCCAGTTCAACCTGCTTCAAAATATTCACAATTCGTCCGGCCGCCTGTCCATCCCCGTACGGATTGACCATCCCTTGAAAACCCTGCCGAAAAGAATCGGAAAGTACCTTCCGAATTCCCTCCCCAACCGCTTCGCGGCTGTAATCTACGTCGATCACATTCGCGCCATGAATCCGCCCTCGCTGGCGGTTGCCAATATTTACCACGGGCAACTGGAAAGAAGCGGCCTCGATGATCCCGCTGGAAGAATTGCCCACCATGGCAGCACCGCACCGCATCAGGCTGAAATACCCCTGTGTCCCCAGGTTCTGCACCGCCCGGGCATTGGAATGTGAACGAACATATGCATCAATTTCATGGATAATAACCCGCCCGTGCGTATCTGCATTGGGATAGGTAAAAATAACAGGCCTGTTCGTTCTCTCCAGCGCAGCCAGCAATTCTCCGACCTGCCACCCCGTATTCTCGTATTCCAGCGTAACCGGATGGTACGTAACCAGCAGGGGCGGCTCCGTCAGATCCAGCCCGTGTCTGGATTCCAATTCCCCCTGGGACAGAAAAGAAATGTCGTTCAAATTGTCCAGGCTCGGAGCACCCGAAACGGTAACCCGCCACGGCTCCTCTCCCATTTGCACAATCCGTCTGGCATAGGGAACCGTAGAGGGAAAATGCAGGTGGCTCATTTTCGTCAAGGAGTGCCTGATCGGTTCGTCGATCAACCCTTCGGTTGACTCGCCGCCGTGAATATGGGCAAGCACAATTTTAAACGGCAACGCAGCCACCGCCGCGGCGTGCATCTCGAACCGATCGCCCAGAAGCAGGAGAATATCTGGCCGGGACCTGGCAAATACCTGAGAAAATCCCATTGTTCCCAGCCCCATAGATTTGGCAATGCTCTCCGGCGTATCCGATGCCAGAAGCATTTCCACCCGCTCGGCCACCTCAAATCCATCCCGTTCGATCTCCTGGACCGTATCCCCGAACTCCGGACAGAGATGCATCCCGGTTACGAACAGCGCCAGCTTGAGCGCAGGATCTTCGCGAATAACGTCCAGAACCGGACGGAAGATCCCATAATCCGAACGCGCACCTGTTACCACACCGATCGTTCTCATGAAAGATCCTGCCAGGTCAACAGCGTTCTCGCAGGCAGGTCCCGCACCAGTCGGCGTCCAACCACCAGGTCGATGTGCTCGGGATGAATACCCGTGGCGGGCCGGAGAGCCGTCAACATCTCTTCTCGAAGCACTGTCCCTGCCGGAAGCGCCTGCCGGAGCGCCAGACTGCGGCGAATCACGCGAAGCGTATCGGCCTCCGACTCTACCGGCGTTTTGATGCCAGAACCCAGAGTAGACTCCACCGTGCGAATCTGCGACACCAGTGTCTTGAACGCATCGGGCGCCATCGAACTCCGATGGTCCGGCCCCGGCATATTCCGGTCCAACGTAATGTGCTTTTCAAGTACACACGCTCCCAGCGCCACAGCCACCAGCGCAGCCTCCACGCCTTCAGTATGATCTGAATATCCTGCGGGACAACCAAATGCGGCAGACATAGTTTGCATCGTACGCAGGTTGGCGTGGGCGGGGTTTGCAGGATAATTGGATACACATTGCAGCAGAACAATATCGTTAACCCCGGCGTCCCGAATCCTCCTGACCGCCCGTTCAACCTCTCCCAGGTACGACATTCCCGTTGAAAGAATAATCGGTTTCCCTTTGGCGGCAATATAAGAGAGAAACTGCAGGTTGTTAATCTCTCCAGAAGGAATCTTCATCACCGCCATTCCCAGTTCTGCCAGCAGATCGGCACTGGGCTCATCGAAAGGAGTGGACATAAAAAGAATCTTCCGCTCCTGGCAGTAGACCAGCAACTCCCGGTGTGACTCAACAGAAAGCTCCAGACGCTTCAACATTTCCAGGTGCGACTCGGAGGCATCTGTTGTCGCCTGTGCGTATTCCGCCTTCGGCGCCTTTACAGAAGCCACCCCCTCAGATTTAAAACTCTGAAACTTGACCGCATCGGCACCGGCATCCACGGCTGTGTCCACCAACCTTTTTGCCAGTTCCAGATCGCCGTTGTGGTTCACGCCGGCTTCGGCAATAATAAAACAGGGATGTTCTGCCCCAACATCTCGTCCATTCAACCGCATGATAAATCTCCCAACCTATATTGAACCCTCGGGCAATAAAATACCCTTTCCAAACAAAACCAGAAATCACTCAGCATCTTTTGG
>JAQCGA010000420.1 GCA_027619145.1 bacterium
AATCGCCTTAAGTTCAGAGGCAAAAATCAGTCGCTGACCATCATGAAAATAATAAAGTGGCTTTACACCAAAATGGTCGCGGGCCAACAACATCCTGCGCTTCCGCGCATCCCAAAGACCAAACGCAAACATGCCGTTCAGGCGCAAAACCACATCGTCACCCCACTCTTCATACCCATGAACAAGCACTTCCGTATCGCTTCGCGACCGAAACCTGTGTCCCAGGGATTGAAGCTCGCGGGCAAGTTCTTTAAAGTTGTAAATCTCCCCGTTAAATGTAATCCAGACTGTACCGTCTTCATTTGAAAGCGGTTGGGCACCGCCTTCCACATCAATAATACTCAACCGCCTGTGGCCCAACCCAACCGGACCATCCACATGAAAACCCTCGCCGTCCGGCCCACGATGCGCAAGCACTCGGGTCATGCGAGTCAGAAGCCCGGGGTCTATGGGCTCGTTGGACAGCGTGTGGTAAATTCCACAAATCCCACACATCAGCGCTTCCTGACCAGATAATTCCCAATTGCCAGATTGCGCAAACCCGAGTTCGCCAGCACATAAACCGCATCCTGCGGCGTATCCACAATAGGGTATCCGTGCAGATTAAACGATGTGTTCAAGATCACACCCCGTCCCGTCTTTTCCCGGAACGCACCAATCAACCTGGAATAGTCCGGATTCCCTGCTTCCGTTACAATATGGGCCCGCGCCGTAAAATCGTACGGATGGATCGCTGCACGTAAATCCATCCTTTTATCCGTTGTATCAAAAGCCAGCATCATATACGGGCTACTTGCACCCTTGGGATTCACCAGATATTCTTCGGCCGCATCCGAAAGCATAGACGGAGCAAACGGCATCCAGAAATCTCGACTCTTGATCATGTCATTAATCTCACGCACCACGTCTTCCTGGCACGGGTCCGCCAGGAGCGAGCGATTTCCTAGAGCACGCGCTCCAAACTCTGCCTTCCCTTTGAAACGCGCCACAACCTGTCCTTCATGCAGCAACCGGGCAACTTCTGCTTCAATATTCTCAACACGTTCCCACTGAATCCCCTCAGATTGCTCCAACACCTTCAGGATTTCTTCATCTTCAAAAGAACGCCCCAGGTAAAACCCGTCCAGAGGCTTCATCGTATGTACATCCGACTGCTGGGCATAGGTCCAGTACGCAGCGCCCATCGCATTTGTCTCATCGCCGCAAGAAGGATAGACAAAAAGGCTCTCTACTTCCGGCAGTGCCAGAATTGCCTGGTTGACCTTCACGTTCATAAATACACCACCGCTCACCGCAATCTTTTTCACACCCGTATGTGCAACACAATTTTGCACCCAGGTAACCAGCATCTCTTCGGTAAACCGCTGTAGTCCCGCGCAAATTGCATCGAAGCGTTTCAACTCCAGAAGCTTCCGCAAAAAATCATAAGAAAAATAAGTTTCTGGGCAATCTCCAGTGCGATGCCAGACCAGAGGATTCTTCTTATCGAAAGCCATTAACTCCATCAGATGTTTGTACACCACTTCGGCATGATCGGAATGCGCATACGGCGCCATACCCATCAACTTGAACTCGTGTTCTAAGGGAACCATGCCCAGCAGGAAAGTAACCATGGCGTACAAATTGCCAATCGACTCAGATTCAGGAATCTCCGCAATTCGCTCCAGTTTTCCATTCCGTCCCACGCTGACCGTTGCACAAAGATGGTCACCGGCGCCGTCGTTGGTCAGCACCAGCACATCGTCCTCAAAGTTGGCCAACCCATAATAGGCCGCGGAAGCGTGTGCCGTATGGTGTTCTACAAAAACAACCCGGTCTTCCGAAAAACCAAGCTGCTTCAACGCCTCTGTCCGCTGTCGTTTTCGACGCTCCTGGTACACGGTTTTCAAAAACGTATGGCGGAGAAATTTCTTCACCGAAGTCTGAAGCGACCCCGTCTTATGGTACTCCGCCATAATCTCCTGCCGGTCCTTGGAGTACGGCATGTGGTGGCCATTCATCGCCACCCGATCAACATCCGCAATCCCACAACCCGTCAACTCAAGCACCGCCCGGATCGCCCCTTCAGGGATCCCCGACCAGTTCTTGATCCCGTTCAAACGTTCTTCTTGAACGGCTGCTTTCAAAACGCCGTCTTCATACATACAGGCGGCCGAATTGTGGCCGTCGTGAACTCCCAGAATTCGCATTGCTCTTACCTTAGGTTTCTCGGTTATCTATAAAAAAGCTGGAATCCGCGCAAACTGAACGTGTTTGCGCCCGAATACCTGAAAAGTGAAATCTTTAAGTTCTGGACACGTCCGATCTTCCGGGCAAGAAGCGCCCAGCTCTTATAAGGCGCCAGCGCGCCCGCAAGAGGCCGATTCGTATCTGCATCATATAGTACCATCTTAGTCGTAGAATAATTTGCGTAAATAGCAGGAACATCGGCCACAACAGCCTCCAGGTTCACCGGGCGCGTAAGCGCAATTGTAAAATCCAAACGCGCAGTGCCCCAATCCTGCCCCGGATAAATATAAACCCTCGGAGCATTCGGCGAAAGCAGATTGGACTCAAACACATCCCGGTCGAATTCTACCGGACCTCCACCATACGTGCAAGATCCAGGAATCTCATACGTCAACGCTTTGACATCCTTCTGTGAGACCAGCGCATAGTCATCAAATTCGCTGAGATTCGGAGGCTGATCGTTCATCGTAAAAAAGGATTCGGGTCGTGTGAGTGGAATATTCACCGAGATGACCTCCATCAATGCGCGACCCTGATCGCCTTGTTCGACCCCCAGAACTTCCCGTGTAATAAAACGGTAAAGAATCGCTGAAGAAATCTCGTTCTCTTCGGTTGTATAATGGCCGAAAAGCGCATTGTACGTAAGATCGACCCAGGGCTCATTCTCTTCAAAAACAGGCGCATCGTAAACATAGGGAATCCCCTGGGCCTCCAAAAACGCCAGAAAAGCCTCTGTATTCTCCCGAGAATCCTGCCTGAACGCGCCCACCCGGCTTACGCGAACCTCGTTCTTCAGCGGAATGACATGCACCACAAACTGCATTCCTCTTTCTACGAGGTATTCCTGAAACTGCGCAATCAGTTCCTGCGTATATTTCCGTCCATCTTCCAGCGTCTTTGTCTGATGCACATTTACAATTTTTTGTTTGCCCGCCTCAAACTTAATCTGACCCCACCTCTTTAAGACATCCTGCACGAATCCAAGGTCAAGCATTCGATCCGAGACATTCCGGTAGAACCAGGATTTCTCATGTAAATATTCGTCAATTCTTTGAGGCCATGACGGTTTGATGTATATCCAGTCCGCAGAATCTTCACCCGGCTTCGCGTTCCATCCCACCCTTGCAACATACGCTCCTGGTTTCGTATAGGCCTGAAAAAATCCGTACCGAAAACATTGCACGACTCCTTCGGAAGCCTCCAGGTTCTGATCAAAATCATTTCCGGTATAAAGGTTCAGGACAACCAGGTCTGGATCAAACGCAACTCCGTCTGTCTTGAAATAATTGAGCTGTGACACGTTGGATGACCCGTTTGTACCCGCATTCAGAACTTCCGCATCTTCATATCCAGGAGTGGCCCGAAGAAGATCTTCCAGAATCCAGGAGGTGGTCTGATCGTCATCCACTCCTGTTCCAAACGTGAAAGAATCCCCCAACATCAAAACTCGATACCCTTTTTTTTTTAACCGCATCTCCCTGGAACGAAATCCGTAGGCATTCGTGTTCGTATTCAGGTCGTGCTGCTTCGAAATATCTTTATACTTCCCCTCATAATGATAATTCGCATTCAGCACATAACCTGCTTCCGGATGCCATCGATACAGATACCGGTGAAAATTGGGATCCGAACTCTGTGCTCTGTAGTAGAACTCAAATAAAATAAAAAGAACACAAAACGCGAAAAGACATCCACCGATCAGCAGGCCAATTGCCCGAACAGCCTTCCGGCGAAAAGATTTATCAAACAGAAAACTGGTTCTCGCTCTCAACCACTTCCCGTTGAGAGTCGGCAAGTTTATCTCTTCTCTGACAGCCTTGAAACGAGTTGCCAGAAAACCGAAAACCTTTTCAAAGAATTTGTGAACTCTTCGCCGAATTCCGGGCCACCGAGGCCGGAGAGAATCAAAAACATCAAAACTCTCCAGGAGACCCACAACCACCACCAGAATAATTGTACAACCGATAAACAGAGCGATTGAATTGGCCATAATTTCTATTTCTAATTCCGTTTGAAAAGGCTTACTTACGAACCCTCAAAATCAAATATAACAACGGGCGCAGGATACTCCACCAGTCCAGAAAAGGACGAATATGCGAATACGACGCACCCGGATCAAAATGCGAATAACGCTTCGTAACCGGCACCTCTTTAACTTTGTAGCCCAGCTTCAGAACCATAT
>JAQCGA010000421.1 GCA_027619145.1 bacterium
TGGTGGACCGGCTGGGACTCGAGCGCCGGCCGCTGGGGTAATGTTCAGGTTTTTGGAAAATTGCTCAGGGTTTGCTGGCGCCGTTTTCGGGCAAGTTCGCGCAGGTCGTCTACCTGGTCGAGTTCGTCTACAATTTCCTGGCCCAGGATTTCTTCCAATACGTCTTCCAGCGTGAGAATGCCGGCAAAACCGCCATACTCGTCAATGACGGCAAAAAGGTGATGGCGACGCTCCAGGAACATTTTCAAAATGAGGTCCAGGGAGCTTGTTTCTACAACGAAGTGGACGGGCCGCATCAGTTCGGAGAGCCGGACGTCTGTTCGGCCGCTGGCCAGGGCGGAAAGCACGTCCCGGCGTATGACGATCCCAACGATGTCTTCAAAATCTTTGTTGTATACGGGCACCCGGCTGTGCGGCCAGATGCCCGTTTCTTTATATGCTTCGGCCACGGTGAGTTCGTCACTCAGAGCAAAGACCACGTTGCGCGGGGTCATGACTTCCCGTACTACACGGGATTTCAGGGAGAGGATGTTCTGGACAACCAGGGCTTCGTCCGCATCAATGGTTCCGAGGCGTTGTCCCAGGCGGGCAAGGGAGATGAGTTCCTCGTCAGAAATATCCTGAGAAGTATTGCCACGGGCAACCAGGCGGGTTGCGAAGCGGCACAGCCAGATTACTGGGGTAAAGACCCAGACGAGTGCTGCCAGCGGAAGGGCAACCAACCTGGACAGCGGGCGGTTGTAGATGACGCCAGCGGTTTTGGGAATGACTTCTGAGAAGAGCAGGATGATGAGCGTAAAAAACGCCGGGAAATAGAATTCTGTGGAGAGCGTGCCATGGCCGAAGACGTTGGCTGCGGCTGCGCCAGCAATCGCTGCACCGGCGGTGTTGGCAATGGTGTTTAGCGAAAGTATGGCTGTGATGGGACGGTCCACGTTTTTGCGCAGCCGGCGCAAGGCCAGGCCGGACTTGCGGCCGCTTTGGGCCAGGTTTTCAACGTGGCTGACGGAAACGGAATACAGAACCGCTTCGAGTAAGGAACACAACGCCGAGATCAGCACGGCGGCACTTACGACAAAGACGAGTTCGAACATGGGGGTTCAACCTCTCTATAAGAAACGGGATTGGGAATAAAAGGCCGGTGGTGAAAGATGCAGGACGGTGCGAGGTGGGGGATCAGGCGTTGCCGTGAGGCCGGAGCGGGCTTTCCGATGTAAGTTGCTGGATGAGGATGCGGTGGACCCGGGTAGGTTCGGCGGATAAAATGGTTATTTCGTGTGGCCCAATTACAACCTGCTCGCCCACTTTGGGAATATGACCCAACAGGTCGGTGATCACACCGCCAATGGTGTCTGACAGTGTCTCTTCTGAAAAGACGATCTGGCAGCGTTTGACCACGTCGTCAATGGGGCACATCGCATTCACTTCAAACTGGTGCGGGCCTTTTTGTAGGATGTGTGGAACTTCCCGGTCAAATTCATCTTGAATGGGGCCTACCAGTTCTTCGAGCACGTCTTCGAGTGTGATCATCCCGGAGACAACCCCGTATTCGTCCACAAGCATGGCCAACTGCGAGTGTTCTTTCTGGAATTCGCGCAATAACACGTCCAGTGTAATGCGCTCGGGAAGGAAAAGGGCTTTGCGGGACACACCGACTAACGCTGTAAGCGCATTGGGTCCCACAATGGCCTGGAATACATCTTTGACATGTACAATGCCAATGATATGGCCCAGGTCTCCTTCGCACAAGGGCAGTCTTGTACGGCCCGAGGCGGCCGCTTTTTGCAGTTTTTCTTCCATGGTGTCTTCGCGGTTGAGATAAATAATCTGGTTGCGAGGCACCATGTACCGGCGTGCGGGCTTTTTTTCCAGGTCCAGCACGTTGCCCATAATCAGGCGTTCCCGGGGGGTTACGTGCACCCAGCCTGCGGAATCCAGCAAAATATTTCGCAGGGCGTCTTCTGTAAGGGTTTCTCCGTGGGCGGCGTCCAGGCGGATGCCCACGGCCCGGAGCATCAGATTGCTGCTTGTGTTGAGCAGCCAGATGAACGGCTGGAAGATTTTATAAAAAATGAAAAGTGGCCAGCTTACTGCCAGGGCAGTGGGCTGGTGTTTTTGAATGGCGAGGATTTTGGGTGCTTGCTCGCCTGCGGTGATGTGTAAAAAGGTGATCAGGGCAAATGCCAGCGTGGCGGAAAGCAGGTGAACAACCGGGCTATCGGGTGCGCCCCAGGCGGCAAAGAGCGGCTCGAGAGTACGCGCAACGAGCGGTTCGCCTACCCAGCCCAGGCCCAGGCTGGCCAGGGTGATGCCGAGCTGGCAGGCAGAAAGGTAGGCGTCCAGGCGGTGGACGATGCGTTCCACAATGGCTGCGGTGCGGCTTCCGGCCAGGGCCAGGGCCCGAATTTCGCCAATGCGTACTTTGACGAGCGCAAATTCAGCCGCAACAAAAAATCCGTTTGCGGTAACGAGAAACAAAATTAACAGACCCTTTTCAAACACGAGATTCTCCGGGCGACGATTGGTACTTTGACGGGCCGTTCTTGAGCGGCTTGCAGGTTAATATATGGTATAGCTTTCTGCTTTCGTCAAGTTTTTTCATCGAAAAGACGCCGAACGGATGGAATGAGGCCGGTATTGATTGTTCAAGTTTCTCCTTGCTTGGGTATTTGGAAGATTGTATATTATCAGTATGTTAGGTTGGATTTTATTTCTCTCTCTTGTGTGCTTATTTACTCTCCGAGAACAAGTTTGCAATGAACAGGCCTCGCTACGATACGGTCATGGAACGGTGTTCTCCCAACACAGAGAAGGTGCTTTTGCCTTTTATTCTGGAGCATATGTTGGGCAAAGCAAATCTTTTGTTGGAAGGCGAGGTAGATTCCATCCGATTGGCCCAGGTAAATGAAGTAATTGAAACGGTGGTGACTGGCCGGAAGTACGAAATTTTGTTGCTTCGGTCGCAAGGTAAGTCGATGGCCGAAATTGCGATGTTGCTTTCTATTTCCAAAAGCACGGTTCAGAATCACTATCGGCGAGCCATTCAGCAGGTTCGTCAAGCACTGGGGTTTGATCTTAAAAACAGTACATCTGCCCGACCTTCTTCCCCAAAAGAGGTGGAGCCGGTTTCGGTGTAAAACAGGCAGTTGGTACCTGAAGGCGAGCGGCAGACGGGGCTTCCCGGATGTCGTTTTTTTGTTTTTAAAAAGAAATGTCTTTGCGGCGGGAAATCAGAAAGAGGAAGAAGGGACAGCCCAGCACGGAAGTGATGATGCCAATGGGAATCTCGGAAGGGGCAATCAGGCTACGGGCGAGCATGTCTGCCAGGACAAGGAGGAGCGCCCCGGCCAGAGCGGAAACAGGGATGAGGTTGCGGTGATCTGGGCCAATGAGGATGCGCATGAAATGGGGTACAATCAAACCGACAAAGCCAATGATGCCGCTGGCAGAAACGGCTGCAGCAGCCAGGAGCGCCGCTGCGCCCAGCACGACCTGTTTGACCCGTTCAACTTCAATGCCGGTGTGTTGTGCGGTTTCTTCTCCCAGCAACAATACGTTGAGATCCCGGGCGTAGATCCAGATTACGGTGATGCCGATGACGACGTAAGGCAGCACCATGTATACATGGTCCCAGCGGCGGGAAGAAAGGCTGCCCAGCAGCCAGAAAAGAACCAGGCGCGTGTCTTCATCGCCCAGGATCATCAGAAAAGAGGTCGCTGCCGATGCGAGTGCGCCAACGGCCACACCAATGAGCAGAAGCAGCACGACCGGCACACGTCCCCCGCGAAGGGAGAGCGCATAAACCAGGAATGTAGCACCCAGTGCACCCAAAAAAGCGAGGAGGGGTGTGGCGCTGAGGCCCGCAAACCAGAAATTCACACGAAAGACCATGCCAATGGTAGCGCCCAGGGCTGCGCCGGAAGAGACGCCCACAATGTAGGGGTCTGCCATTGGGTTCTGAAAAAACCCCTGCATAGCCGCCCCCGAAACCGCCAGGGCCGCGCCTACTAAAATGGCCAGGGCCAGGCGGGGCAGACGAATGTCTGCAACAATGGTGGCCGTGGTAGGGGAAGCTGGCATTCCGCTGAGTACGTGGAGGACATCGAGCGGAGAAATGTTTGCAGTGCCCACGCCCAGCGAAAACAGCCCGGCGGCCAGAGCAGGCCGGAGAGCAAAGCGGCTCGTTTGCGGTGTGTGTTCATTGGGGGAACTGGTCTGGATGTAGAGCGTGCGCCAGGTTTTCAAGGCCGTCTACCAGCCGGGGCCCGGGGCGGCCCAGCAGGTCCAGGGAAATATCGTAGACGCGGCCGGTTTTGATCGCGTGGACGGTTTTCCAGCCCGGCGTTGTCCGTAGTCGATCCAGGTCTTTTTGCAGGTGGTCGCCTCCCCCGGAAATCAGGATGATATCC
>JAQCGA010000422.1 GCA_027619145.1 bacterium
GCGTACTCGGCAGAAGACCGTGTATTTCTTGACAGGCCACGGAGAACGTGCGCCGGAAGATTTTTTCCGATTCGGGTATAATAAGGCGAAGCTGGCCTTGCAAGATGTCAATTATGCCATTCGTGATACCCTGTTGCTGGCCCGCGTACACCAGGTACCAGACGATTGTGATCTGCTGGTGGTAGCCGGGCCCAAAACCTTGCTGTTTCCAGCAGAAATTGATTCCATTGAAAGTTATCTTGCTGCGGGCGGTGCTGGATTTTTCTTGTTGGATCCAGAAGTGGAAACAGGGTTGGCGCCCATGTTGGCCAAGTGGAACATTGGGGTGAACAACGACTATGTCGTGGACGGGAGTGGGGTTGGAAAGCTGTTTGGCCTGGACTACACCATGCCTGTTGCAGCGGAGTATGCCACCCATCCTGTAACGGAAAAACATAAGGGCTTGATGACGTTTTTCAGGCACGCGCGTTCTATAACGCGTTTGGCCGATTCGGCGGAAATGCAAGTCGTGGAACTGGTGAAAACCTCTCCTGCGAGCTGGCGGGAAACGACATTGGGAAATGAAAAACCAAGGTTTGACAATGGGAAGGACGTGCGAGGTCCTGTATCGCTGGCAGTGGCCGTGAAAGCAAAGCCGGGGCGACCGCGTGTTTGGGGGAATGACGCTGGTGTTCGGTTCACACAGATTGTGGTATTTGGAGATTCAGATTTTGCCAGCAACCAGTTCTTCGATGTACAGGGGAATGGGGATCTGTTTCTTAACGCTGTGGGCTGGCTGTTGGAAGAAGGAGATCTGATTGCCATTCGCCCCAAAGAACGCAGCATTCGGCGTGTGGACTTAACCCTGAGCGATGTGCGGTGGATTCGCTGGCTGTCTATGGTGATTCTCCCTGCAATCCCTATTTTCATAGGAATTGTGGTCTGGTGGCGACGCCGATAAGACGTATTCGTTTGTGCTTTTTTGTTCTGGATTGTGTATGCTGATGGCTGTTTGGTTTTGAAGCGGAGGTCAGGGAAAGATGGGGTTCAGGTTTACGGGTGTTTTGCTGGTGGTGTTCCTGGCTCTGCTGGGGTATTTGTATTTTTTTGAGATCCGTGGCGCAGATGATCGGCGGTCGGCAGCGGCGAGGTCTGATCGTGTGCTGGATATGGAAGAAAATCGGGTGGTGGGGCTTGCGCTGGTCAAAAAGGACAGTGCCATGGTGTTTGAAAAGCGGCAGGATGGATGGTGGTGCCTGGCACCGATTGAAGCCCGTGGAGATAGCGGGGCACTTTCGAATGTCATTCAGGCCTTACAGAACATGGACCGGAAAGACGTGGTTGCAACTGCCGAAGAGGTGCAGCGTGGAACGGTGAAGTTGGCAGATTTTGGGCTGGACGATCCGGGTCTGATTCTGGTTATCCGTCAGAGAGATGCGGCCCCGGATTCGATTTACTGGGGCGGAATGAGCCCCACGGGGAAATATGGGTATGTTCAGCGATCTGGACGTGGCGAGATCCTGATGGTGAATGCATGGATTCGGGGTGCGGTAGACAGGAGTCTGTTTCAGCTGCGCGACAAGCGGGTGCTGGCTTTCGACCGGTCTGCTGTGAAGAAGATAGAAATGATCCACCAGGACGAGAAGGTGGTGCTGGTGAAAGAGGGGGAAGCGTGGGGGCTGAAAGAGCCCGTTGAAGAGCGGGTGGATGCGCAGGAGATTAAGCGCTTGCTGAATCGGCTTTATTCGGCTCGGATGCAGAAGGTCGTAAGCGAAGGCACTGAGGATCTGGAGCCGTTTGGATTCAGCGAACCTGAACTGGTTCTTTCGATCTACGAGGGAGAGAAGCTGGTACAGAAAACGGTTCGTATTGGTGCCCGCGTGGACCAGAGCCGCTTCCCACCTTTCTATGCGAAAGATGCAGACGGGAAGGTACTATTTACAGTAGACTCTACGTTTGTGAAAGATGTTCGAAAACGATCGGATGATTTGCGGTTCAAGCGTATTTTTACTTTTGATTCTGCGGGTTTGGATCGGATGACTCTGGCTTACGGTGACAGCCTGGTGGTTTGCATGAGAGACAGCAGCGGGGAATGGTTTGTGGAACAGCCACTGCTGCATTTTGTGCTGGGGGAGAAGGTCTATAAGTTGGTCCGATACGTGGAACTTCTGGAACCATCTAGATTTGTTGCAGAACTTTTGGAAGAGCCTGCACAGTACGGGTTTGACCGTCCTGCACTGGTAGCGAGTTTTTACCGGGGCGACGAATTGTTGCAGGAGATTATGGTGGGCGAGCGGAATCGGCACGTGTACCTGGTGGGCCACACGCGCCCGCAGGTGGTGGAGATAGATCCCAATGATCTGTTGGGACTGAAATTGGAAATGATGCCCATTCAGCCCGAAGGAGCGTTGCCCGATACTGTGCGTTTGGATGCTGCGGGAAAGCCGTGAGGATGAGCGCGACGATGTTTCGATGTCTGTTTCTGTGTATCGCTACTGTACTGTATCTTGCCGTGGATGCCTCGTCTGCGGTTGCGCAGGTTACGGTGGTTGCCGGGGTGAATCGGGATACGGTTACGGTGGGGGACCCGGTAACGCTTCGGGTACGTATTCGGCGCAGTGCTGAAAGTGCGGTGGTTCTGCTTCCTGCGAATGGATTTCCTGGGCAATTTGAAGTCCGTGAGCAGCGTCCTCCGGTTGTTCGAGAACGAGAAGACCACCAGGTGGAAGAAGTTCGGGATTACGTATTGGTGGCCTATCGGACAGGAGTGCTGGAAATTCCACCTTTGACGGTGCAGGTGGAGACCCCGGGGGGAAAGGTCGAAGAATACGCATCCGGTCCGTTGTCTGTTGTTGTGCGAAGCGTGCGGCCACCGGGAGAGAATGATATTCGAGATGTAAAACCACCGGTTGCTGTGGAGGCGCGCATCCCGGTGTGGGCCTGGGTCGCAGTTGCCGGGCTGTTTTTTATTGTGGCTGCATTGATCTGGTATGTGCGGTATCGCAGGCGGAAACCCGTAGTGGCTCCACCACCTCCTCCGGTGGACTGGTCTGTGGAAGTAGAGAAAATCGTTCGGATGGGCTTGCTTGAAAAGGGTGCATTTAAAGAATACTATACGTTGCTTTCTGAGGTTGCGCGCCGTTTTTTGGAGGCCCGGTTGGGTGTGGAGGCCATGGAGCGCACCACATTCGAAGTGGTGCGTGATTTGCGGCAGGTTTCGGTAGACGCGGAAGCGATTGATGATGTGGAAGCATTTCTTTCTGAAGCGGACCTCGTGAAGTTTGCAAAATTCCGACCCGCAGAAGGGAATGGCCGTGGAGCTGCAAAGCGTATCCATAACCTGGTAAAACGAGTCGAGGCCAGGCAAATGACCAGCGACTCCGCAATCGTGCATCCAGAATCTGTCACGGGGGTGAACGGATGTTGACGTTCAAGAACCCCGAATGGCTGTTTTTGTTGCTGGCAATTCCGGTTCTGATCTATCGCTACATCTACAGAGAGCGCCGGAAGCGGAGCAGCATCCGGTTTTCAGATGTGAGTACGCTGAAGCGGGTGCCGCCATCTTTCACGATTCGGTTGCGGCATAGTTTGATTGTGTTTCGTTGCCTGGCTCTGGTGTTGCTCATTGTCGCCCTTGCTCGACCGCTTTCAGGGCGAGAGGGGCGAGAGGTGCTGACGCAGGGAATTGATATTATGCTGGCGCTGGATGTGTCTAGCAGCATGAAGTTGAAGGACCTGGACCATCAGCGCAAGACGCGGTTGCAGGTGAGCAAAGAGGTGGTGGGTCAGTTTGTGGAGGGGTGGGTGAACGACCGCTTGGGGTTGGTGGTGTTTGCCGGTGAGAGTTATACGCAATGCCCGCTGACACTGGATTACGGGATTTTCTTGCGTTTTTTGGAAGAAGTTCAAATTGCAGATGAATCGTGGGATGGTACGGCGATTGGTACAGGGATTGTTACGGCGGTAAACCGGTTGCGCCAGTCTGAAGCGAAGAGTAAGGTGATCATTTTGTTGACGGATGGTGTGAACAACCGGGGGGAAGTAGATCCGGTTACAGCGGCAAAGGCGGCGGAAGCGGTAGGGGTGCGGATTTATACGATTGGGGCAGGTAGCGAAGGAACCATTATGCAGCAGGTGGACGGCGGGATTTTTGGGCCGCGCCAGGTGCCGGTAAAGGTGGAAATTGACGAAGAGACGCTGAAGGAAGTAGCCCGAATTACCGGCGGGCGATATTATCGGGCCACCAGCGAAAAGAAGCTGGAAGAGATTTATCAGGAAATTGGACAGATGGAGAAGCAGGAAATTAAGACACGAGACTATGTGGACTATACGGAATTGTTTTCTACGTTTCTCTGGCCAGGGATGATTCTGTTGGGGCTGGAAACTGTATTGGCCAATACGCGTTTTCGGAGGATTCCGTAAGATGCG
>JAQCGA010000423.1 GCA_027619145.1 bacterium
CCCAGGCCAAGACACCTCCAGACAGAGAATTCGATTGACATTTGCGGAAGAACATGCTATTTGTGGAATCCAGTCCAGTGGCAAATCAAGCGCACGGTGCACCGGGTACCATGTGGCTTCGAGAGAACGACGTTGCAAGAGCCGGGCTGCATAGCCGTAGCAAAGCATGCAAAGCATTGCAATTTGCAATTCCCTTGACCTGCACCCGATCCCTTCATGTAAGGATCCTCCAATGCCTCCGAAAAAAATCCTCGTCACCGGCGTCTACGGCCTCATTGCCGGTGACGTCTATGCCCATTTCCAGGAACAGCCCGAAAAATACGACGTCTACGCCCTGGCCCGAAGGCGCTATCCCTCGGATCGCGCACCAGATGGACGCGAACTCAACATCCCGGACGACCATTTCCATCTGGCCGACCTCACGGACTTCGACGCCATCTTAAAAGCCGTCACCGGCATGCACACCGTCGTCCAGATGGCCGCAGACCCCCGGCCCGAAGCCGCATGGGAGCAAATCCGCGACAGCAACATGATTGGTGCCTACAACGTCTTCGAAGCCTGCCGCCAGGCCGGTGTGAAACGCATTCTCTACGCCAGTTCCGTCATGGCCTCCTGGGGGTACCAGCACGACGAACCCTACAAGGCCATCAAAGAACGCCGCTACGAAGACGTACCGGACCCCATTCCGCTCGTCACCCACAAAGACCCGCCCCGGCCTACCGAACCCTACTCCGCCAGCAAAGTCTGGGGCGAAGCGCTCGCCCGCGTGTATTCGGACGTACACGGCATCTCCTGCATCTGTCTGCGCATCGGCTGGGTCAACGCCGAAGACAGCCCGCGCAGCAACCTTTCCGTAGGCCCCGTCTGGTGCAGCCAGCGCGACATTGTACAACTCGTGGAACGCTCCGCAGATGCCCCAGAAGATCTCCGCTTTGACATCCTCTATGGCATCTCCAACAACAAATACCGCTGGGTGGACATTCAACACGCCAGAGACGCCGTAGGTTTTGTCCCACAAGACTGCGGAGAGGACCGAACCTGATGCCTCCCAAAGCCATCCTCATCACCGGTGTCTACGGCCTCATCGCCGGTGCAGCCTACACCCACCTCGCCCAATCGCCGGACCAGTACGAAGTCTACGGCCTCGCCCGAAGACGCCAAACTTCAGATCGCGTCCCCGAAGGTCGCATCCCGGATATTCCAGACAACCGCTTCATCCTCTCCGACCTCTCGGACCTGAAACAGCTTCAGGAAGTATTCGCCAACATCCACACCGTCGTACACATGGCCGCAGACCCTCGCCCTGAAGCCCCCTGGGAAAGCATCCTCCACAGCAACATCCAGGGCACCTACAACGTCTTCGAAGCCGCCCGCCTTGCCGGTGTCAAACGCATCCTCTACGCCAGTTCCGGCCAGGCCACCCTGGGCTACCGCCTCGAAGAACCCTACAAAGCCATCTCGGAAGGTCGGTACGACAATGTACCAGACCCCATCCCACAGATCACCCGCACATCCCCCACCCGCCCCATGAACATCTACGGTGCCAGCAAAGTCTGGGGCGAAGGCCTCGCCCGTACCTATGCGGACGTACATGGCCTCTCTTCCCTCGTCCTGCGCATCGGTTGGGTTGTCGCAGAAGACCAGCCGCCTACGCCCATCACACGAGATGTCTGGTGCAGCCAGCGAGATATCGTTCAACTCATCGAATGTTGCATCAACGCCCCTGAATCCCTGCGCTATGACATCTTCTACGGCATGAACGACGACCGCTACCGCTGGGTGGACATCGACCACGCCCGCAAAACCGTTGGCTTCAACCCACAGGACCGCGCCGCTGATTTCCTCGAATAATTCCCGGAGAACCCCAATGCCCTCAAAAAAAATCCTCATCACCGGCGTGTACGGCCTCATCGCCGGGGCAACCTACCTCCATCTGACCGAACACCCCAACGAATACGACGTATACGGTCTGGCCCGCAGACGCCATCCTTCGGACCGCGTATCTGAAGACCGAAAACTCGAAGTTCCAGACGATCACTTCATCCTCTCCGACCTCTCAAGCCTGGAACAGCTCCGCACAGCATTCGAGGGCATTCATACCGTCGTACACATGGCCGCAGACCCCAGCGGCGCGGGGGGTTGGGAAAGCGTTCTGGACAACAACATCACGGGCACCTACAACGTCTTCGAAGCCTGCCGCCTGGCCGGTGTCAAACGCATTGTCTCCGCAAGCTCCATCCAGGCTTCCTCCGGGTATCGCACCGAAGAACCCTACCGTGCCCTCATCGAAGGCCGCCTCAACGATGTACCCGACCCACTGCCCATCATCACCAAAGATGCGCCCACCCGGCCCATGAACATCTACGCCGCCAGCAAAGTCTGGGGCGAAGGCCTCGCTCGCACCTACGCAGATGTACACGGCCTCTCCTGTCTTTGTCTACGCATCGGCTGGGTTCTGGCAGAAGATCGTCCTCCCCGAGCTGAATCAGGAGACGTCTGGTGCAGCCAGCGAGACATCGTCCAGATCATCCGTCGTTGCATAGACGCCCCGGAATCCCTGCGCTACGACATCTTCTACGGCCTCTCCAACAACAAAACGCTCTGGGCCGACATCAGCCACGCCCACAAAATCCTCGGCTACATCCCCCAAGACCGAGCCGAAGACCGCCTGCCCTCACCCAATTGACAATTGACAGTTGATAATTGATAATTGTCAATTCTGTCACTCCACCCAATTGACCGTTGCAGTTCAAAGATTGTTTTGCTTTTTTCATCTCAACCCCTCTCATACACAATGCCCACAAACCCGTCTCCATTCTCCCTCCAGAACCTCACCGCCGTCCTCATCGGCGGCGGTGGTGCCATCGGTTCGGCCCTCGCCCTGGGCATGGCCGCAGCCGGAGCAAACACTGTCATCTGCGACCTCTCCCTCGAAAAAGCCAAAGACACCGCTTCTCTGGTTCGTAAAAAAGGAGTACAGGCCGAAGCCCTCGAAGTCAACGCCCTGGACCGTGCCTCCATCGAGTCCGCCGCAGAAAGCGTCCTCCGCACCTACGGCCAAATTGACATCCTGGTCAACCTGGCCGGCGGCAACCTCGCAGAAGCCAGCACCTCTCCAGACCGCTCCTTCTTCGACCTGCCCCTCAGCGCCCTCGAACGCACCATAGCCCTCAACCTCTTTGCCGGTGCCATATTGCCCGCGCAAATCTTCGGCAAACACATGGTCAAAAACTCCGAAGGCGGCAGCATCATCAACACCGCCTCCATGAACGCCATTCGCCCACTCACACGCATTCCAGCTTATTCTGCTGCAAAAGCCGCCGTGGCCAACTTCACCCAGTGGCTCGCCGTACACCTCGCCCAGGAATACAGCCCTACCTTGCGCGTCAACGCCATCGCCCCCGGATTTTTTCTCACGGACCAGAACCGCTACCTCCTCCTCGAACGAGACAGCGGCGAACTCACCGAACGCGGAAAAACCATTATCGCCCATACTCCCATGGGGCGAATCGGAGAGCCAGAAGACCTGGCCGGTGCCGCCGTCTGGCTCGCCTCACCCGCCTCCAAATTCGTCACCGGCATCGTCCTGCCCATAGACGGCGGATTCTCCGCTTTCTCCGGCGTCTGACCAAGAAGACCGGCTGGTTATAACCACTACTTCCACGGATCTCTTTCTTATGTCAAACAACCCACTCGCCCTCATCACCGGTGCCGGCAGCGGAATTGGCCGCGCCGCTTCTCTGCGTTTTGCCGCAGAAGGCACCCGCGTACTCGCCCTGGACCGCAACGAACAAAGCCTGGGTGAACTCTCCAAAACTCCTGGCATCACCCCCTGCGTCTTTGACCTGGGCAACCTGGAAGAACTCCCCGCATTCGTCAAACACTTATCCGACGAACACGGCCCCATTACCAGTCTTATCAACAACGCCGGTGCCTGGCATTACGAACCCCTCTCCGGTATCCAGCTCGATCGATGGGAACATATCTTCCGCATCAACGTCACCTCTCCCTTCCTGCTCATCCGCGAACTTGCCCCCCGCATGGTCGAACACGGCCAGGGTACCATCGTCAACATTGCCTCGCGCAACGCCCTCGTTTCCAGCAAGGGCTCCGCCGCCTACGACGCCTCCAAGGCCGCCCTGGTTGCCCTCACCCGCACCGCAGCCGGTGAATTCGCACCCCAGGTCAACATCAACGCCATCTGCCCAGGCGTCATCGACACCCCCGCCAACCAGGACCTCTTCGACAACGCCGAAGCCTCCGCCAATTACCTCCGCCTCATTCCCGCCGGTCGCTACGGCACCTCCGAAGAAATCGCTGGCATCACCTGGTTCCTCACCACCACCGACGCCCGCTTCATCACCGGCCAAACCCTTGTTGCAGACGGCGG
>JAQCGA010000424.1 GCA_027619145.1 bacterium
AAAAACATCAACCCCGCCGAATCGCTCCCCCCTGTCCTCGCCTTCGAAACCGGCAGCAACCAGTGGCGCACCTTCGCCACCTGGCCACCGAAGAACGAAACAGCGTCGCCCCGACTCTACCTGCAACCCTCCGGCGGGCTGTCCTTCGAGCCGCCCAACGGCGCCTCCGAACCCTTCACCCAGTTCGTATCCGATCCGGCCAAACCCGTACCCTACCGCGTGCGCCCCATTCGGCCCTCTTTTGTCGGAAGCGACTCCACCTGGCGGCGCTGGCTCGTTGATGACCAGCGCCCCTTCGCCGACCGGCCCGATGTACTTACGTTCGTCAGCGAACCCCTGTCCACGCCCGTCACGATCCGCGGCGAAATTGCCGCCACCCTTTTCTGTTCAACTACGGGTACCGATGCAGACTGGGTCGTCAAACTCATCGACCTCTACCCAAACGAAGTACCCGCCCAGCCCGAACTCGGGGGCTACCACTTCATGATCTCCGGAGACATCCTGCGGGGGCGCTACCGGGAAAGTTTCGAGGTAGCCTGTCCCATCCCGCCCGGAGAAGTGCTGCCCTATCGCGTGCCTATGCCCCACGTCAACCACACCTTCCTGCCCGGCCATTGCATCCTGGTACAAATCCAGAGTTCGTGGTTTCCTCTCTATGACCGGAATCCACAGACCTTTGTGGACAACATCGCCAACGCCACACCCGATGACTTTCAAAAGGCGACACAGCGGATCCACCACACCGGGGGTGCCGCCAGCTTCGTGGAACTGTCCGTACAGAAAGCAAATGTACAATAAGATTTCCCGGCACGGCTTCGCCGAGAAGCTATTGCCGCTGTGCTTTATCTGGAGAATCGAGATAGGGGAATGGAAGTATCTGATCAAAGGTCAAACAGTCGCAGACAGCGAGATTGTTGTGGTATCCAAGATAAGTTTCACAGACAACTGAAAAATGTCACCCTGGGAAGGCCTTAAAACACCCTTTTACTCCATTCATAATTTTATGTTATCCGACTCCACTTGATCGAACTCAAAAACCTCCATTTCTCTTACCGCACGCAAACCGGTGAAATCCCCGTTCTGCGCGGCATCAACCTCTCCTTCCGTCCGGGCGAATCTGTAGCCATCATTGGCGCGAACGGCTCGGGCAAAACCACCCTCATCCGCTGTATCAACTGCCTGCTCCAGCCCACTAGCGGCGATATCCTGGTGGACGGCCTCTCCGTATCCGATCCGGAAAACGCCTACGAAATCCGCAGCCGGGCAGGCATGGTCTTTCAGAACCCGGATGACCAGATTGTCTCCGCTCAGGTCGAACGGGAAATCGCCTTCGGCCTTGAAAATCTGGGCGTGCCCACCGAGGAAATACAGGCCCGCATCCACGAAATGCTGGAACGATTTTCCCTCGGACGCTACCGCAGCCAGTCCCCACACCTGCTCTCCGGCGGGGAACGCCAGCGCCTCGCCATCGCCTCCGTTCTGGCCATGCGCCCCCGCTACCTCCTCCTGGACGAACCCACCGCCCTCCTCGACCCCGGCAGCCGCAGATCTCTCCTGAACCTCCTGGAAACCCTCCACGAAGAAATCACCTCCATCACCGTTACGCAGCTCCCCGAAGAAGCTGCCCGCGCCCAGCGCATCGTCGCACTCTACAAAGGGCAGGTCGTCATGGACGGCCTCCCACAGGATATCTTCTCCCAAATCGATGAACTCACCCGCATCGGCCTTTCTGCCCCCGTATCTGCACTCATCGCACACCGCCTCGGCCTCTCCCCTCCTCTCCCGCTTACCCCCGAAGCCCTGGCAGATCGTCTCCCTCCACCTTCCACACAACCTGCACCAAACCCTGAACCTCCACCTTCACCAACCGGCCAGCCCATCATCCAGGCAAAAAAACTGCGCCACATCTACAACCAGGATCTCCCTTCCGCAACAGTCGCGCTCCACGACTTAGACCTGGATGTTCCGCAACAAAGCGTACTCGCCCTCATCGGTCCCAGCGGCTCCGGAAAATCCACCTTCGCCCAACACCTTAACGGCCTGCTCTCACCGGCTTCCGGCGAACTCACCGTCTGCGGCATCGACGTCGTCCACACCCGCAACCTCAACGCCCTTCGCCGCCGTGTAGGGCTCATCTTCCAGTTCCCCGAAGCCCAGCTCTTTGCAGACACCGTCTTCGAAGACATCGCCTTCGGCCCCCGAAACCTCGGTCTGGACAATATTGAAACCCGCGTGAACCAGGCCCTGCACGATGTAGGCCTCACCCCCGAATCCTTCCTGCACCGCTCTCCCTTCGCGCTCTCCGGCGGAGAAAAACGCCGCGTGGCCATCGCGGGCGTCCTCGCCATGCACCCCGACGTCCTCATTCTGGACGAACCCACCGCCGGCCTGGACCCTTCTGGTGCCGCTGAAATCGAATCCCTCCTTCGCCGCCTCAACACCGAAGGTACTACCCTCCTCCTCATCTCCCACGACATGGACCTTGTTGCTCGTCTGGCAGACCGTGTGGTCGCCCTGGATCAGGGCCGCCTCGCCTTCAACGTTCTCCCACCGGACGCTTTCTCAGATCCAAAACGCCTGCAAGAACTGGACCTGGATGTACCCGAAGCGGTACGTGTTGCCCACTGCCTGCGCGATCGAGGCTGGCCTATCCCCTCCTATACCCTCACAGTGGAAGCCATTGTCGAATGCATTTCTAAAAACTTCCGACAGTAAATTCATACATCAGGTTTTCTGCTTGAAGCTTCGTCTTCAAATCCGTACATTCCTCAGATTGAAAATCAGCCGGTCTCAACTTACTTGCTCAGGAGGGACGGGGTTCATGAACTTGAAAAGCCACAAATGGATTTGTTACATCGCCTGTACATATGCAGCGCTTGTGGTAACCTGGATCGGGTTCTCCGGCACAGCCCACGGTCAGGGCGAAACCGCCACCGCATCGGCAGGACTTTATGCCGTCACACTCAATTTACCGCAAGGCAACCTCACAGTGTACCTGCCAGCCGACCTGGCCCCAGGTGACCGCATCTCTGGTGCAATAACTGTTGCTCCTGCTGGAGAAGACCGAAAAGAACTTGCCTTCAACCAGGCGGCACTCAATGGATACGTACTCACGTGTGCTGGCCAGCAAACCCCAGCCACCATCGGATGGGAGACCTGGACCGTCCCTTCAGGTGCAACCTCTCTACAATTCACTTTTACGGATGGCTCCGACGTAGTACAGGGACAAATCGGTGTTCCGGTTCAACCCAATGCGCCCCTTGCTCCAAATACCTTCACCTTCCCCACAGACGCACAGGCCGGACGTCCCGCTCGCATTTCAGGTTCTTTCGACGGCAGCCTGGAAAATACCCGCGTCCAAATCACCGGCCAGAACAACCTCCCGCAAGATGCCGAACTACTTGCCGAGTCTCCTCGAAGCCTCGTCGTTCGCACACCAGATCATCTTGCCGGACAGACTGTCATTTCTCTCTCAGAAGGGGTTCAGGCAGCGTCCGGAAAATCCAGCATTTCCTCTACCTTCATTGACATCACCCGCTTCTTCCCTGAACGCGGCGCACAAACACTGGCTACACAACCTGCCGCAAAACAGACCGCCAGCCTTGCCATACCCAGCCCAATCACACCTCCGCCAGCCACTCTTCCTCCAGCACCTCCTGGAATACAAAAGCCCGTATCCATTGCGCCACCCGTTGTAGCGGAAGCACCCCCAGGAATCCAATACCGCTTTTACGCGGCCCGGAAACTCGACCTGGATGAAACCACCAAAAATCTTTGGGTGGACAGCATCCAGTGGTGGGCAGACCGTATTCGCGAAAAATGTGGCGGCACACCCAACCTTGTTGCCCTCACAGACCAGGGCGATGACCGGCGCGCCCTGCCCGAACTCAAAGAGCGTTTCACCACACGCACCGAAGGCTGGCCCTCCTGGGTCCTCGGCGAAGACAACCTCAAAGAACTTCTCAACCCCAACACCTCTCCCAAAAACTTCCACCTCGCCCTCTTCAAAGACATCAAAGCTCAACAAGGAGAAGACCTGAAATCCGTTAGCGGCCATTACGTCTCCCCCCAACATCATGGCCCTCAATATCAAAGCAGACGACCTGGAAGAAAACGCCCGCATCCATCAGATCGGCCATCTCTTCGGCCTCGCTCAGGGAGACGGCGGCGTCATGTCCATTTATTACCCACGCGGCGAAAACCGCCCCGGTGTCTACGGCAGCCCGGCAGAATGGCCAGATACCTGGTGCGGGAAAATCGCACAACACATGGGGAAATAACCCGCCTTTCATAAATCGTGTGCATCGAAGTTTTGCTCAAGGCACAGCCGCTTTTTCTCGGCCCCTCTCCCAAATTTGTGAGAGGGGTGCCCGGCT
>JAQCGA010000425.1 GCA_027619145.1 bacterium
TTTGAAAGCAGCGCAGCGACCGGCTCCAGATAGACCCGGATTTTCCCACCAAACCCTCCGCCAATTTCTGTGGGAACCACGCGGATATTTACCACCGACTTCTGCAACAACCCGGCCAGTTGGTCACGCACGGCAAATGCACCCTGCGTGCTACACCACACCGTCAGCCGCCCATCGGGATTCCACAGCGCAGTCGCGTTTTGCGGCTCAATATACCCCTGATGAACCGTACCCGTGAAAAACTCGCGTTCAACGACGATATCGGCCTCTTCAAATCCCTTGTCAATATTTCCCAGTATATGCTGGAAATGAGCGGCCACATTGCTGATCTTGCCACCGTCCTCACCCAGAGAATCGGTCTTCACGTCCGGGTGCAAGAGAGTACCGCCTTCGACCATCGCCTTGCGAACGTCCATCACGGGCGGCAGAACCTCGTACTCCACCTTAATCAGCTCCAGGGCTTCCTCAGCAACGTTTGCGCTGGTGGCAGCCACGGCGGCAATCGCATGACCGTGGTACAGCACTTTCCCATCGGCCAGCACATTGGCACGTAAATGCCTCAAATTGGCAGCCCCTTCGCCCAGGTCTTCTACCTTGTCTTCGGGCATAGGGATATCTTCAACGGTCACCACCGCCTTCACGCCCGGAAACGCCTCCGCCTTGCTGGTATCGATCGATTTAATTCGGGCGTGCGCGTGAGGACTTCGCAGTACTTTCCCTTGTAGCAACCCGGACATACGAACGTCGGCACCATAAATCGCCCTGCCGGTCACTTTGTCTGCCCCGTCGTGGCGGATCGGGCGCGTCCCAATTACTTTATAGTCCTTGATTCCTAGATAATCTTCGGTCTTGCTTACCATTATTTTGCCTCCATAACCTCGGCCGCATCCAGAACCGCACGCACAATCTTATCGTACCCGGTGCACCGGCAAAGATTCCCGGCCAACCAGTGGCGGACACGAGCTTCATCTGGTTTGGGTTCCCGGTCCAAAAGCGCTTTTGCAGCCACCAAAAACCCGGGGGTGCAAATTCCGCACTGCAACGCAGCATTCTCCAGGAACTTCTGCTGCAACGGGTGAAGGCCCTCTGCGGTTGCAATGCCTTCAATGGTCGTCAGTTCGGCGTTTTGCACCTCAACCCCCAGCACCAGGCACGAATCTACAACGCGGCCGTTCAAGATGACACTACACGCGCCGCAGTTTCCGTTGCTACATCCTTCTTTGGTGCCGGTAAGCCCCATATTGTCCCGCAACACTTCCAGCAGCGTATCCCGGGGTTCGCAGAGGAATTCCACATCCTCGCCGTTCAACTTGGTCTGTACATGCACTTTTCCAGCCATGGGTGTCAGGCTCCTTTTGTCTGATCAATCATCTGGTTTCAGGATGCTTTCGCGCGCTCAACTGCCCCCTGAATCGCGCGGCGGGTCAATACGCCTGCCAGGTGCGTCCGCTGCTCAATAGTACCTCGCATATCCGAGATCGGCTTGGCAGCCTTCCGGGCGATCTCCGCAGCATTTTCAATCACCTCATCCGATACAGCATTGCCGGCAAGTGCGTCTCCGGCCGCAGGCAGAAACAGCGGTGTAGGTGCGACGGCCCCCACAGCAATTCGGGCACTTTCGAACTTCTTCTTGTCTGCACTCAACACCACCGAAACGGCCGCGTTGACCACCGCAATATCCATTTCATTACGTGGAATAAAGCGCAGAAAACGTGCCCCTGAGTTGGCGGCCGGTGCCGGAAAATGCAATGACAGCAAAAACTCGCCGTCTTGTAGAACGTTTTTGCCCGGCGCAGTACAGAACTCCTCCACCTTCACTTCACGCTTCCCTTTAGGGCCTACAATCGTTGCCACACCGCCCAGCACAATCAGAGAAGGGATTGTATCTGCTGCAGGCGAAGCATTGCAAAGATTTCCCCCCACTGTTGCGCGCCCCTGGATCTGAATAGATCCAATCAACGAAGTGGAATCCACCAACGCGGGATAGGCCTTGGCAATGGCCTCTTCTTCGTAGATCCGGCAGCAAGGCACGCCTGCCCCCAGGGTCAAACCTTTCTTAGGGTCATAGGAAAGTTCATTGGCTTCGGGAATCGTTTTCACATCCACCAGCACTTTCACTCGCCTGCGCCCTTCTTTCAACTGGGCAATAATGTCGGATCCACCAGCCAGAATCCGGGCCTGATCCCCGTTTCCGGATAGCAGAGCGACCGCCTCATCAACCGTTTTCGGCGCGGCATACTCGAATGCATGCAAGGTCTGTTCCTCCTGTCATTTTGAGAAATCCATCCGATAAAGCAAATACGGATATTTGCGCGTAAGGATAAAACTTCTAGCTGTGCTTGTCAAGGGTTTTCAAAGTTGCTGTCTGGGCGCCACAACTCCGGAGTCAACGCGGCCTATTTCAGATCGTTTCGGCCCCCACCCCCCGAACTGGCGCCCTTAGGAGACCGCGCCTTCAAAATTGTGAACCCATCTCTCTTGCCCACCGCTTCAACAGAATCGAAAGCCTGTCGCATTGCCTTCGCATAGAACTTCGGTCGCATCACCACGACCAGGAACTGCCCGTCCGAATGCAGGTTTCTGGCCACCCCACGGGCAAATTGTCGGGCCGTGTCTACCCCCTCGTGTGTGGGAGGATTCGACGCGACCAGGTCGAACACCTCCCCTTCAACTGCTTCGCACCCGTCACTCAACTTCACCGTTGCATTTGAAATCTCATTTTCTTCCACATTCCGTTGCGCACACCGCACCGCCTGAAGATTTGTATCGAGCAAAACAACAGAAGCTGCCTGTCTTGCGGCAAAAATGCCCAGCGCCCCGTACCCACACCCCAGGTCCAGCACCCGGTCCTGGGGCCGAATCTCCAATGTATCTATCAGAAACCGGGTCCCTCTGTCCAGACCATCGCGTGAAAACACCCCGGCCTCAGCCTGAAACACGTAAGGTCCTCCGGGCAGGTCTTCCACATCAAATCGATACCCAGGATCAACTGGCTTCGCGCCAGGTGTGCTCGAAGTTTTCAGCGCTCGATACACCCGCAGCCCTCCTCCAGGCTTCGCCAAGTCTACATTGCCGAACACAGCCTCGAGGCGCTTCCGGTAGCTCTCCACGCCACCATCCCGGCGCCCTGCCAGGCACAAACGCCCTCCTTCTACCATCACCGTAAACGCATCGTCAAATAACTGGAACACTCGTGCCTTCGCTGCCCACCGGGGAGGCCGGTACAGGACCACATCAAACGGCGTCTCATCCAGTTCTCCAGGTGAAACCCCCAGCACCGCATGCGCCCGGGAACCCGGTCGCTTGAGGATTTCTGCTTCACACAGTCGCACCTGGCGCACATCTGAATGAAAGAACCAGGATTCTGCGACGGAATCAACCGTACAGACATCATCCTGCCATCCCAGATCCAGCACCCGCTCACCGGCCTCAAGCTGAGCCGCATCCAGCAAAGCAGCCGCCTCGGCAGACCCCGTTCGAGAACCCCGTCTGTCAGACGTTCCTGGTTTACGGACCTCTTTGTCCGGTCGTTGTTGTCTTCTGGAACCTGTGCGATTCTTTCGAGACATGGCTCTCTTTTACCCGTGAACAGCCTGGGTTTCCCTCATCACCCGCTACGCTTCAATCGCCCGGTCCGCTTGGCATATACCTCAGCCAGATGAAAAACCCACAGCCCCAGTGGCACCAGAATCACGCCTGTAATAGCCAGTATCACCAGATCTCCCCACACCTGGCCCAACGACGCGTTCTCCAACAAAGCCAACCGGATCGACCGGAGCGCATACGTACCTGGAGAGAAATCGGAAAGCGGCCGCAGCCACCACGGCAGCACAGACACATCGTAATACACCCCGGAGATCAATAACACAAGTGTGCCGAATATATCCGTTGCTCGGGCCCCTTTTTCTGGTGAAAGCAGAGGAAATACAGCCGCCATAAGCCCCATGCCCAGAAAAGAAACGCTGGAAGCCACCAGGACAACTGTAGCCGTCATAATATTTGCCGCATCCAGGTCCAGATCAAAGAAAAACACCGAAGCGACCAACACGATTCCTGCCCGGAGAAACCCGTAAATGATCGCGTACACACACTGGCCTACCAGATGGGTAAGGCGGTGCACAGGGGCCATAAACGTATATTCAATTGTCCCTTCCCACCGTTCCCAGGCCACCGCCTCAGCAACCTCATAAAAGAGCAGTCGCAAAAAATTCCACAACACGGCTCCCACCACCAGGAACAAAACACTCTGCCGCACCTTCTCCGGATCATCCCCCCCCATGTACACACCAATCAGACCAATCGTAAGCGCGTGTACAACATTCCACAACGTAAAAATGACCT
>JAQCGA010000426.1 GCA_027619145.1 bacterium
GCAGATGAAATAAAACAGCCCGACCCTTCTCTACGGACTGCCATGAAAATTTCTTCCCGCCGCATCGAGCGCCTTCCACCTTATGTATTCGCCGAAGTCAACGCGCACAAAATGAAATTACGCCGCCGCGGGGTGGACATCATCGACCTGGGAATGGGCAACCCGGATCAGCCCACGCCTGACCATATTGTAGACAAACTGATCGAGGTCGTGCGCGACCCCAAAACCCATCGCTATTCGCCCTCTCAGGGCATCCCCGCCTTGCAGGCGGCCATCTGCCGGCACTACAAACAGCGCTTCAACGTAGATCTGGACCCGGACTCCGAAGCCGTAGTAACCATCGGTTCCAAAGAAGGCATTGCCCATATCTGCCTGGCCCTGCTGGACCCCGGAGATCTGGCTATTGTACCGAACCCCGCCTACCCGCTGCACCTCTACGGCGTAGCCATTGCCAACGGCAACGTATTGAGCCTTCCGCTGCGACCGGACAAAAATTTTATTCCAGATCTGCAGCTTTTTGCACGGGAACTCTGGCCAAAACCCAAGGTCATGATCTTCAACTTCCCCAACAATCCCACAACCGCCACCGTGGACCTGGCTTTTTTTGAAGAGATTGTGGATTTCGCCAAACGGCAAGATATCATTGTGATCCACGATATGGCCTACTCCGGCATTCTCTTCGATGGGTACGAATGCCCCAGTTTGCTCCAGGTCAAAGGCGCGAAGGACATCGGGGTGGAATTTTATACCATGTCCAAATCCTATAACATGGCGGGCTGGCGCGTGGGCTTCTGTCTGGGCAATGCCGAAATCCTCAACGCCCTCAAAACCATCAAGCACTACTACGACTACGGCGTCTTCACCCCCATTCAGGTGGCGGCAATCGCAGCCCTGGATGGGCCTCAGGATTGCGTCAAACAGGCCGCCGCCACCTACCAGGTTCGGCGCGATGCGCTGGTGGAAGGGCTCAACCGTATCGGGTGGCCCGTTTCAACACCCAAGGCCTCCATGTTCGTCTGGGCACCCATTCCAGAAAAATATCTCCACATGGGATCCATGAAGTTCGCCCTGAAGCTCATGGAAGACGCCGAGGTCGCGGTTTCTCCAGGCATCGGATTCGGAGACATGGGCGAAGGGTATGTGCGCATCTCTCTGGTAGAAAACGAACACCGCATCCGCCAGGCAGTACGCAACATCAAACGCGCATTGTTCTAAAAGTTCGGAAACAACAGACAACCCGTCTCGTCTTTGTCGTCAATCGGCCCAGCCAAGGAGCCAACCGTGAACGTGATTGAAGATCGGTTCTTTCCGCCCCAGGGGTTTCAAGCTGCGGGTATAGCGTGTGGTTTAAAACCCAACGGTGCCCGAGACGTGGCCCTCCTCGTCTCAGATCGACCGGCGAGCGCTGCGGGCATGTTTACCACCAACCGCGTACAGGCCGCTCCCATTCAGGTGAACCGTGAGCACCTCCAGAGCGGAACCGCACGCGCCATTGTCGTCAATAGCAAAAACGCCAATGCGTGCACCGGCGAACAGGGCGTAGCCGACGCACGTACCATGGCCCGCATTGCCGCAGAGGGCCTGGGTATTGAACCAGAAGATGTCCTGGTCAACTCCACCGGTGTCATCGGGGTTCCTTTACCTCTGGCCAAACTCGGCCCAGGTATCGGGTTAGCCGTAGAAGCCCTGCGCCCAGACGGATGGGACGACGCCTCACAAGCCATTATGACCACAGATACGGTACCCAAGAAAGCCTCCGTATCCCTGCAAATCCAGGGCAAGAAAATTT
The DNA here is from genome assembly GCA_027619145.1 of bacterium. The sequence continues at coordinate 1,790 of JAQCGA010000426.1, forward strand.
CGATCTGCGGCATGGCCAAAGGCGCTGGCATGATTGCCCCCAACATGGCCACCATGCTCGCCTTCCTGGCCACAGACGCGTCCGTGAGTCCGGAACATCTGAGTGCCTGCTTGAAAACAGCCGTTGCTCAATCTTTCAACTGCGTCACCGTAGATGGGGACATGTCCACCAACGACACCGTCCTCATTCTGGCCAACGGGGCCGCCTCCTCTGCACCCTTAGAAGGCAAAGATCTGGATACCTTCCAGGAGGCCCTCAATGCCGTCTGCGCCAGCCTCGCCCGCCAGATCGCCCGGGATGGCGAAGGTGCCACCAAGCTCATCACCATCCACGTCACAGGGGCAGAAACCTACGAAGAAGCCCGCACCGTAGGGCTCAGCGTGGCCAACTCCAGCCTCGTCAAAACCGCTGTCTTCGGCCGGGATCCCAACTGGGGGCGCATTCTGTGCGCCGTAGGCTATTCTGGTGCACCCATCCAGCCCGACCACGTCACCGTGTCCATGGCCGGCATCTCCATCTTCCGCGACGGAAGCGGCGTTCCTTTCGACCGAAAACAAGCCATCGAGTTCCAACAAATTGGATACATCCCCATTGACATCGATCTGGGCACCGGAACCGCCGAAGCCACCATCTATACCTGCGACCTCACCTACGAGTACATCAAAGTCAACGCCGAATACACCACCTGATCACTCCCGGTGGTCCGGCACCACGTTTCTCCCAATCCGACAATCTCTATGCCCCATACCAGCACCCCCTTCTCAGACCGCGTCCTCAACGCCGGTGAATCTCTTACAGTGGCGACCTTTGCCCGTATTGGAGAAATGCGCCGCCGGGATCCTGCCCTCATTTCGCTGGTAGCCGGTGAACCAGATTTCGATACCCCGGAGCACATCAAAGAAGCCGCTATTCGTGCCATCCGGGATGGCAAAACCAAATACACATCTCCCGCGTCCGGTCTGCTTGAGTTAAAACAGGCGATTGTTGACAAACTCCTGCAAGACAACGAACTGACATTTACTCCCCCCCAGATTGTTGTGGCCTGCGGTGCCAAACAAATCATCTTCGACGCCGTTGTCGCACTGATCAATCCTGGCGATGAAGCCATTATCCCCGCGCCTTACTGGGTCAGCTATGCAGACCAGGTCCGGCTGATGGGCGGCACCCCGGTCATCGTTCAAACCACCGCTGAATCGGGCTTCAAAATGTCCGCAAACCAGCTCAAAGAGGCGCTCACTCCCCACACCAAGTTCCTCATGCTGAACAGCCCTTGTAACCCCACCGGAGAAGTGTACACCCGCCAGGAACTGCAGGCCCTGGCGGATGTGATTGCAGAAGCTGGCATCTACGTGATTTCAGACGAAATCTACGAGAAACTCCTCTACGACGGCGCAGAACACGTCTCCATTGCAGCCCTCCATCCGACAGTAGCAGAAAAATCACTCATTGTAAACGGCGTATCCAAAGCCTATGCAATGACCGGTTGGCGCGTGGGCTACGGCGCCGGCCCCCAGGACCTGATGTCGCTCATAGCCAAAGTCCAGAGCCAGGAAACAACCAATACCTGCACCGTTTCCCAATACGCCGCATTGGAAGCCCTTACGGGTCCTCAGGACTGTGTGGAACAGATGCGCAGGGCCTTCCAACAGCGCCGAGACTTTGTCGTATCGCGCCTCAACCAGGTACCGGGTATCACCTGCCGAAATCCACATGGGGCATTCTACGCGTTCCCGAATGTTTCGGCCTTTTTCGGTAAAGGCACCATCCAAAACGACTTCGACCTATTCAATTACCTGCTGGACAACGCCAAGGTGGGCTGTGTGCCAGGAAGTGGGTTCGGCGCGGATGCCTACCTGCGCTTTTCATATGCCGCGTCTATGGAGCAACTCGAAGAAGCTCTGGGCAGAATAGAACGGGCCCTGGGCCAATTTGCATAACACGACCCTGTCCGTGCAGAGGGAGGATTTCTAAACCATGAATAAAAAATACCATCTGGATTTCGAGCGTCCAATTGCAGAACTTGAACAGAAAATTGAAGGGCTGAAATCACAGGCAGAAAACGAAAGTCTGGATGTATCGGAAGAGATACTCGCGCTACAGACCAAGGCCCAGGAACTGGAACAGCAGATTTACTCAAATCTCACCCGATGGCAGATATACCAGCTTGCTGGCCACCCGCAACGCCCACACACGCTGGACTTTATCAACTTGCTGCTCACAGACTTCGTAGAACTCCACGGCGATAGAACCTACCGGGATGACCCGGCCATTGTTGCAGGATTTGGCAACCTGGATGACCAGCCCATTCTGGTTGTCGGCCAACAGAAAGGCCGCAATACCAAAGAAAATATCCACCGTAATTTCGGAATGGCGCACCCAGAGGGATACCGCAAAGCCCTCCGCCTGATGAAACTGGCAGCCAAATTTAACCGCCCCATCCTCTGCCTCATCGACACGCCGGGCGCGTATCCAGGAATCGGCTCGGAAGAACGAAGCATCTCTGAAGCCATTGCCCGCAACCTGTTCGAGATCTCCAGGCTTCCCATC
>JAQCGA010000427.1 GCA_027619145.1 bacterium
CTTCAGTATAGCGGCTTGTAGACCTGCGGATTTGTGGTTCAAGTTTTCCTTCTGTCTTTCCTTTTTTGAGCGATTTCGCACCTTTTGAGCGAAGTCGCTCATTCTTTTTTTGTTCTGAGCGAAATCGCTCATCTATTCTATTCCAAAGGTTCGGTCTAATTATCTATTTTTAATAGTTTTATACATATTCGATTCGCTGGCAGAGCTTTTGCACAGGGTAGACCACGACACCTTACCCCCGAACCTGGACAAATTAAAGAGGAGGCAGAAGCATGTGGATAAATAGTCGTTTTGTCCGGTTGGCGCTGTTTTCCATGCTCATGGCTCTTTGGCTGTTACAGATAGATGCACACGCGTCCGGTTCCGTCCAGTGGAAGGCGCTGGGACCGTACAGATCGGGTCCTGTGAGGTCTATTGCTGTTGATCCCACGAACATAGAGGTTATTTATGCCGGGACAGATGCCGGGGTGTACAGGAGCATCGATGGAGGGCTGACGTGGGAGCCGGCCGGTGCAGGGCTCGGTATTGCACGAAGGGTCAATACGCTGGCGGTAGACCCATCGAATCCAAGCGTGCTTTACGCAGGCACAAATGATGGCGTCTACAAAAGCTGGAATGGAGCGATAACCTGGGTGAAATCGTCCAGGGGGATTGCAATTGATAAAACCGGTCGGAGTAAGTCAAAATATGAACATACCCAGGTTGTTGCTATTGCCGTGCATCCTTCCGATTCAGAGCTCCTTTACGCCTCGACCACGGGCAAGGAATCCCTCAGGTTTTTTAAGAGCACAGATGGTGGTGCTTCGTGGGAGAGCCAGGGTTTTTACGGACCAGGATCATATATTGCTTTTGATCCGCAGATTCCGACATCCATTTATGGGCTGTACAAATACAGTACAGATGGAGGGGAGAGCTGGTCTTCTTACAGATACGGGGACACCGGCCTGCCCAGCCACACCGGCCTGAAGGTGGATCCATCGTCCGCTGCGACGCTGTACGCCTGGAACAGCATCATCGGCCGGGACACAAGCGATGAGGGCATTTACAAGAGCACGGATGGGGGCGGCTCCTGGCACCAGGTGCGAGACGGAGATGCTGCAGGCATCTGGGTGACCCAGAGTGGAGATGTATATGCGTCCGTCAGGGGTGGGCGGGAAGGTGATGGGATTTTTGCTTACGGCCTGCACATGAGCAGGGATGGCGGCAACTTGTGGGAGGAAGTGGATGCCTTTCCCCTGAGATACGGGGAGGTGTATGCGGTTGTGGGTCCGTCATCCGACCGGCGGTATGCCGGCAGCGATGCAGGTTTTGCCAGAAGCACGGATGGAGGCCGAACATGGTCTGTTTCGACGGATGGCCTCCCGCTGGCCCAGGTCAACAGTGTGGCAATTGGCGGTGACGGAAGTATCTACGCAGGCACGGAAAGCGTTGGTCTGCTCAAACTGGCCGAAGGCGGGAACCACTGGACGTCGTTGAGCGACGGGCTGCCGACCGTATGGGCTGGAGACCATAGGTCGGAACGTCTGCAGCCTATCAACAGCATCTATGCAGATACGTCGGGCCCGGGGAGGCTACTCGTGGGTGTAGATTCCGGGATCTACTCGGATGGGGGGGGCGCCGGCGTTTGGGAGGAATTGAACGAGGTGGTAGCGGAAGATTATTACAAGGCGGATCGAATCGTCTTTGACCCGAAGAACCCTCAGATCCTCTACGCCGTTAACAGATATCAAATCAGTCGGAGCACCGACGGCGGGGAGTTGTGGGCGCGGATCGTGACTTTAGGGGTAGGCGCCGGTTCGGTGAAGCATCTGGGGATCGCCCCATCCGACACCGAAACCCTCTATTTTGTGAGAGAGCAGAACGACAACAACGACGTGGTCTCCAGGAGTACAAATGGCGGCGTCGGTTGGTCTTCGCTGAGAGGCCTGCCAAACTCCCAATTTGCCTCGGGGGAATTCGAGATCAATTGTATTGCAGTGGACCCCTCGGACGCAGGCGTCGTGTATGTGGGTACAAACTGGGTGCAACGCTATAAGAGTAAGACGGACTGGAGACCTGGAGACAATACCATCTTTCGGTTCTCTGCTGAAGAGGAGATGTGGACCGGACTGGGTACGGGGCTGCCGGAGGCCCAGGTGCTGTCAATTGCGGTTGATCCGACAAAGTCGTCCAGGATTTACGCCGGGACCGAGGAGGGCCTGTACAGAAGCGTGGATGCAGGGCAGACCTGGGTCTCTGTGAACGAAGATCTGGGCGCCATCCCTTCGGTGAGTACGCTTTTGATTGACCCGCACAATCCGGGGAGGATTTATGCCGGTTCGCAGAACAACGGGTTGTTTGAAGTGACCTTTGAGGATCGTGAACGCCCGTTCTTCTTTTCGTTGTCCTCGTGGCAATTCCCCGAAACCGCTGTGGGCCGGGTCTCGCGCGAGCTGTTCGAGATCTTCTCTTCTTCCGGGGCTGAGTTCCCGGAAGTCGAATTGCGGATCCGGGGCGAGGGAGCGGATGCGTTTGAGGTGCAGCCGCAACGGTTTTCGGGCAGAAGCGCCAGGTCCGTCCAGGTGCGTTTCCTGCCCCACACACCGGGTGAGAAGGAGGCTGTCCTGGACGTGGTCTACAATGGCACAGAGATTCAGGATGTATTGTCTTTGCGCGGAACGGCAAGCCGCGACACTTCAGGGACAACCGGCAGGTGGTCTTCCTTTAACGTGGGGTACAGCATCAGTTTTCTGGATTTCGCGTCGGACCCCCACTGCCCTGGAAGACTCTACGCGGTCAGCAGCGATGATATCTACATCAGCACGAATTGGGGGAATTCATGGGGTCCGTCACCGGGCCGGTCTCAGATGACGTTCGCCAAGTATTTCCAGAAGGTCGTTGTTGACCCGGTCGTGCCCGATGTGGTCTATGTTTGGGCAGCAGAGAGCAACCACATAGTGAGCGAAGACGGCGGGCGTTCCTGGGAGAAACTGCAGTACGGCTTTGGCGTTCCCGCAGACATTGTCTTCGATCCATTAAATGATATCAAATACGCGGCCTCGGCGGACGTGTTCATCAAGGTATTAAAGTGGAGTGGTCGTTTTGAGACACCTCAGTTCACGTTCAGCGGTTTAAACGGAGAGGTTCGGGATCTGGCCATAGATCCACGCAATCCCCTGCATATTCTCGCTGCAACCGACGATGGTGTGTACAGTACCTCAGACGGCGCCGGCCGGTGGGAGAAAAGGATGTCCGGAGACGTATATGCCGTCGTCTTCGCTCCCTCAGATCCTCAGACAGTGTATGGTACTACCGACAGGGAAGTTCTACGGAGCCTGGATGGAGGCGCCACGTGGGAGGAAGAGATCGGAGATGCCACCTGGCTGTCGAGCGACAAAGGCCTGGCTCTTGCCGTGGATCCCGCGAATCCGAACCGTGTCTATGTCGGTGGGAGTAGACCGAGTATTCGTGACGAAAGCGGGCGTTTCCTCTCCAGGGGGCTTTTCAGCCTGAGCAACGATGGGGGAGAAACCTGGGAGGATTACAGCCGAGGGCTGGAAAGCCCGACGGTGGGAATGCGAGTTCTGTCCATCTTCATCGACCCCTTCGATCCCACCGCCATCTACGCAAAAGTCCGGGAGAAGGACTTCTACTTCGTTACCGTTCCCGGGCCGACTCCGGAGGTTTCAGCGCCCGATGTACCGGATGATGGGGAGCCGCCGATTTCTGGTCAACCCACCCCCGATTTCGATGGTGACGGGACCGTGGGTTTCAAGGACTTCGTCATGTTCGCCCAGAGTTTCGGCGCCAAACAGGGTGAAACAAACTACGATGCAAAATTTGACCTGGACTCCAGCGGCGACATCGGTTTCAGGGACTTCGTGACATTCGCCCAGAGCTTCGGCCGGCCGGTGGGGAAGCGTGTGCTTTCCAACTGATGGGCGTTCGTGCGGATCTGCGCGCCCTGCCGATGGACTACACTCTGTCGCAAAATGAACGCAGATCGCCTATCAGCTTCCGGAAGGCGGCGCGGTGTCTCTTGGAATTTATAATTTGCTGGGGCAGGAGGTACGAAAGCTGGTTGACAGGCGACAGGAAGCGGGGTATTATCGGGTGATGTGGGACGGTCGGGATGCGGTGGGAAGGCAGGCGGCCAGCGGGATTTATTTGTACCGTCTGAGTGTGGACGGCGGGAAATTCGCTTCGGTGCAGCGGATGTTGCTGTTGAAGTGAGATAGGAGATTCATTGAATCGAACAAGCGCGCGGGGGCCGGTTGGGTTCTCACGCGCTTTCTTGTTTTGCGGACCGGAAAACAAAACGGTAGAAACACAAGGAGGGGTGCGATGAGATCCGG
>JAQCGA010000428.1 GCA_027619145.1 bacterium
CTCGTCTGAATCCTTCGCCAGCCCACCCATCACGTACACCAGAGGAACCCTCTCCGGAAGCACTTTTGTCACTTCTTCCAGCACCGCCCTAAATCCCCAACACCACGAACACATCGGATCCGCCACATAATAAAGCACCGTCTTCATTCACAATCCTCCTTGGAGAGGAAAATAATCGAAAAAAAGAAAAAGGCAAGCGCCCGAACAGATGCACTCACCTTTTTTACTTTTACCTTTTTACTTTTGCCTTCTACACAAACACGTCCCCTCCATCTCCACGCACCACCGTCACCTGGCCGGCGTCTTCCAGTTGGCGCACCGTCTGCACAATACGCAACTGCACCTCCTCCACATCGCTCATCCGCACCGGCCCCATAAAATTCATTTCCTCTTTCATCATCGCAGCCACACGATCGGACATATTCGTCAGAAAACGGTCCTTTACTTCCGTAGAAGCTCCCTTCAGAGCAATCGCAAGCTCCTTGGTATCCACCTCACGCAGAACCATCTGGATCTCCCGGTCCGTCAAATACGAAATATCGTCAAACGTGAACATCTGATTGCGCACCTTTTCGGCCAGTTCCGGATCTGCCGCATCCAGCCGTTCCAAAACCGCCATTTCCGTAGAGCGGCCCGTGCGGTTCAAGATCTCAGCCACGGCCTTCGGTCCACCAATCTCGGTTACCTGTCCGGTTAGAATCGCCTGCAGGTTATCCGCCAAACTGTCTTCCAATTCCCGCAACACCTGCGGCGAAATATTTTCCATTTGTGCAATCCGAAACGCAACATCTGCCTGAATCTCGTCACGCAGCCCATTCAGCACCCCGGCCGCCTGATTGGGGTCCAGTTGCGACAAAATCAGCGCAATCGTCTGGGGATGCTCCTTGGACACAAACGGCACAATCTGGTGTGGGTCCACGTTCCGCAGCATATAAAATCCACTCGTCGTGGTGCTATTCACCCGGTCCAAAAAGTGTTGTGCCTTGCGCGGCCCCACCGCCATCTCCAGCGCCCCACGTGCGAATTCCATGCCGCCCTGTGAGACATATTTTCCGGCCAGCAGAAGATGCTCGAACTCCGCCAGCACATCGTCTTCTTGTTCCGTGGTCACCAGTTCCACCTCGGAAATCGTCTGTGCGATCTCCTCAATCTCGTAATCGCTCAGGTATTTCATCACCTCGGCCGTGGTCTCCTGGCCCAGTGCAATCATCAAAACCGCCGCTTTTCTGCGTGCGGACATCTCAAAAACATCTTCGGACAAGGCGCGCACCGTCCTTTCTTTCAAAATGCTTGCTGGAATAAATACATCGCCCCAACACCTGGGAATGATAAATTTTGCGGCCGCTTCTTACGACCAGCACAAAAAATAGCAAAACCTGTGCCTATTGTCTCCCACACCAGTGCAAGGGAGGCCCTCCCACTATTTTTTTCTTGCCTTTCCCCCCAACCGTATTCTTATTGAAACCCGGAATACCGAAGTTTATATACCTGCCTTTTCACTACTCGAACACCCAGCCCACGAGGTTTATATGCCGTTTATCAACTGGAACGATATCCCCGTAAACGAACTCGCGCCCGGCGTACGCATCCGTGCGCCTTATGGACAGAACCTGATGATCTCTCTCCTCGAAATGGACGAAGGTGCCGTAGTTCCCCTGCACCATCACCCCCATGAACAGGGCGGCATTCTCCTCCAGGGCCAGATGGAACTCACCATTGGAGAAGAGACGCGCACCGTAACAAAAGACGAAGCCTACCTCATTCCACCCAATGTGCCCCACCGCGCCGTGGCCGTAGGCGGCCCCGCTGTGGCCCTGGACATCTTCAGCCCCGTCCGCGAGGATTACGTCGACCTCGCCAACCGCTACATCCCACCGTCCGACACCGACCGGTAAAGCTTCCGCAATCGCCCGGCATTGCCACCCAATTGACAGTTGATAATTGATAATTGATAATTGATAATTGATAATTCCGCTTTTCACCCTCCGGAGCCCTCCATGAGCGCCCAAACCGAATACCGCTATAACCGCCTTACCTGGGCGGAAATGAACGACGCCATCTCCGCTCAAAAAGTCATCCTTCTACCCACCGGTTCCACCGAACAACACGGCCGCCACCTGCCCCTGGACGTAGACGTCTTCCTCTGCGAATCCGTCTGCCTGGAAGTAGGCCGTCGTGCACCGGACAAAGTCCTCGTTCTCCCGCCCATCCCCTACGGCCTCAACATGCACCACATCGACTTTCCCGGAACCATCCACATCGAACCCGAAGCCTTTATCGCCTTCGCCCTCAACATCACCAAGAGCGTGGCCTACCACGGCTTTGAAAAAATCCTCATCGTAAACGGCCACGGCTCCAACGGCCCGCTCATCGACCTCATCGCCCGAAAAACCGTCCTGGCCACAAACTCCCTCTGTTTTGCAGCCGGTTATGCCAGCTTTCTCCTGAAAGCTTTCAAAGAGGTGCGCGAAAGCGAAATCATGGCCCACGCCGATGAATTTGAGACCTCCCTCTACCTGCACCTGGCCCCGGAACGCGTAAAAATGGACCAGGCCAAAGAGGGCAATGACCGGATGGGGAAATTCGCCAGTTCAGACAGCACCTCCAACTTCCCCTTGCGCTTCAACGACTTCTGGGGCCGCTGGACCGACCTCGGCGTACACGGCGACCCCACCGTGGCCACCGCAGAAAAAGGCAAAATCATCTTCGAAGCCGCTGTCAACGGCCTTGTCGAAGCAGTACAGGAAATCCGCGAATGGCCCATAGAAAAACGTTCCGATCAGCACACCAACCCCGTCCAGTCGCACATCCGCTGGTAACCTGCCTGTCTTCACCAGGAACCCTTCCTATGCCCCCTTCTCAAATCCTCACTGGCGCACATATCATCCCCGGCGATGGCCAGGACCCCATTCCCAATGCCCGCATCGAAATCGAAAACGGCCGCATCACCTCCCTCACCCCCAACGGCCCTTCCACCGCCTCCACCCTGGACCTGGAAGGGCGGTACCTCTTACCCGGCCTCATCGACACCCACGTCCACATCGTCCTGGACGGCGGACCAGACCAGCTTGCCAACTATGCCCGTTTCAACCGACCATATTTCGCCTTCATGGCCGCCCGCCACATCCGGCACAGCTTGATGTCCGGCATCACCACCCTGCGCGACGTAGGCGGCATGAATGGCCTCGAATTCGACATCCGCCGTGCCGTCCAGAACAACCTCATTCCCGGACCGCGTCTGGTCCTGGCCGGTGCTCTTGTCACCTCCACCTCCCCCGGCACCGCAGAATTCATTGGCATGTATCGCCCCGCAGACGGGGCAGACGAAGTCCGCAAAGCCGCCCGCGAACAGCTCAAACTTGGTGCAGACCTGGTCAAAGTTCAGGCCACCGGCAGCGTCTCCAGTGCCACCGAAGAACCCGGCGCCCCCCAGATGACCCTGGAAGAACTCAAAGCCGCCGTCGAAATCGCCAAAATGGCCGGTAAACCCGTAGCCAGCCACTGCCACGGCAACGCCGGCATCCGTCTCTCCGTAGAAGCTGGCTGTAAAACCATTGAACACTGCACGTACCTGGACGAAGAAACCGCAGACCTCATGGTCCAACACAACGCCTTCTTTATTCCAACCTTTGCCGCAGACATGCAAATCAAAACCCATCGCGTAGAAGACGGCATTCCTGCACATATTATAGCAAAATCCGCAGACGTCATCCGTGCCCGCCAAAAAGGCTTCAAACTCGCCCTTGAAAAAAACATCCGCATCGCCATGGGCACAGATGCAGGAACCAACTACAACCGCCACGGCGAAAACGGCCAGGAACTCGTCTACATGGTCGAAATGGGCATGACGCCCATGCAGGCCATTGTCGCGTCCACCTCCTCTGCCGCCGAAGCCTGCAACCTTTCACACCTCGTAGGCACCGTTGAACCCGGCAAACTCGCCGACCTCATCGTACTGGACCAGAATCCTCTCGAAAACATCTCCGCCGTACAACAGATCTCCGAAGTTTTCCTCTCCGGCCGCCGCATCAATCGCGAAGCCTTACGCGCTCTGGATACGGAACTTGCTCCTTGATTCACGTGCAACCACAGATGAACACAGATATACGCAGATATACGCAAATAAAAAACTTCTGAAATCCAGAGCTATTTTGCACGCGGATTCAGTATTAATTATTTGTTTTCATTCATATTTACGTGCTGTTTCGGCAACGAAATCGTTTTCTCGAAATATTTTTTAAAGAACACTTGACATCTAGATTTAAATTCGATATATTCAATATCGAATGATTTAATATCAAATCAATAAAACGAGTTCCTATGCCCACTCACTA
>JAQCGA010000429.1 GCA_027619145.1 bacterium
TCCAGATACGGCAAAAGCCGCTGCAGATGCCTATGCCTACCACCTCAAAATCCCTTGCATGGAAGGCGTCATCCGAAACCGATACGTGGGCCGTACATTCATCCAACCTCGTAGTACCCGAAATCAAAATGCAAAAAGCAAATATACCCCGCTTCATTCGGTCCTTTCCGGAAAACGCGTTTTCCTGGTAGAAGACTCCATCGTGCGCTCCACCACCCTGAAAACCCTGGTGCGACAAATCCGCGAACGGGGTGCGAAGGAAATTCATGTTCGGGTCGCCTGCCCTCCTATTGTGGGCCCCTGCTTCTACGGCATTGACATGTCTACCCTGGACGAACTCTTTGCCCCCCCGTTTATGCCCACCCGGTACAAAGGGATTCCCGAAGCCGGAACCCTGAAGAAAATGGCCACGCAACTGAGCGTGGACAGTCTGCGCTATTTACCGGTACCGGAACTGAGCCCTAGCATTGGCTGTGAAGACAACACCCTTTGCCTGGGCTGCGTAACCGGGAAATACCCCACAACCTGGGGCAACCGCCTCATTCGCCGGGCCAGGCGCAACCAGAAACAGGGCATCTCCGGCCGCACCTACGAATCTGCATAGCCCACCGCAGCTCTCGCGGTCACCCGTTTCCAAATAAAAAAAGGACACCTCTTCGGTGTCCTTTTCTGTTTCTATATACATCCACCTACTTCTCCTCGTCCGCCTCTTTTTCCCCCGAAGCCTCGAAATCCACAATATCCACACCCCGAATATAAGATTTCGTTACGTACTGCTTCACAGATTCCATCTTCTGTACAATCTTACTAATACGCTCCCCAGCCGTCTTAAACCTCTCAATCGTAGCCCGGTAAGGATCGTCCTCAGACATTGTCGCCAATTCCATGTCTGCCGTGGCAATGAGCACCGTCAGCGGCTGGTTGATCTCGTGGGCTGCAGCACCTGCTGTTTGCATTAATGCTCGCAAACGTTCCGTTTCCAATAGTTGTTCCCGCAGTTCCACCATCCGCACGCCTACCTGAATCCGCGCTTTTAATTCATTGGTGTCAAACGGCTTGGTCAAATAATCATTGGCACCGGCTTCCAGCCCCTCCACAATATTCTTCTTTTCACCCAATGCGGTCAGCAACAAAATGTAAATCCGCTGGGAATGTGGCAGTTCGCGCACACGCTTGCAGACGTCCACCCCACTCATCCGGGGCATCATCCAGTCCAGAATGGCCAGCCGGGGAGTCTCTTCCTTCTGGATTTTCTCCCAGGCCTCTATCCCATCCTTACATACGACAGGCCTATGTCCCTGCTTCACCAGAAGGGTTTCGAGCAAACGCCGCGAAACACCATCATCTTCTGCAATCAAAATATCCATACGCATCCACCTCAGGTCATTCGATAAGTACGGGCGTTTCTCAAACGTAAGCGATCTATACGATTTTGAAAAGTACAAAATACATCTCAGGCCACATCCGGCCCCACCCGGATCGAATGCGCCTTAATCAAACACACCACCGGCTCCCCGGCTTTCAACCCCAGTTCGTTCACCGCCTCCCACGTTACCTCTACAGCCAGACGCTTTCCCACATCCACGTACACCAGCTGTCTGCCATCTACCTCGGTCACATCAATAATCTGACCCCGAATCGCATTGCGGATACTCAGCCCCTCCGGCCGCTTCCGGCACAGCACAATATCGTTTGCCCGAATGCCAATGAACACCCGGCTACCTACAGGCCGATCATTTTCCGGTACACGCAGCTCGTGTTGTTCAAAACGCACTTTGCAGCCACTCCGGTCGTGCGCCACCACCTCTACCGGCAACACATTTTCAAACCCGTGGGCCTCCACCAGGGGCAACACCTCCGGATGGTGCGCCACCTCAAAAAAATCTCCGTGCGCAACCACCCGCCCCTGGTTCAGCACAATCACCTGCCCGGTCAGCCCCAAAATTTCCGCAACCGAGTGACTTACGTACAAAATAGGAATTTCTAAATCGGTCCGAATATGGCGCAAATACGGAATGATCCGGTCCTTCAACCCCTGGTCTAGCGAAGCCAGCGGCTCGTCCATCAACAGCAGCCGGGGAGACGTCAAAATGGCCCGCCCCAGCGCCACACGTTGCCGTTCACCGCCAGAGAGCAAAGCCGGTCGCCGCTCCAGCAATGGCCCCAATTCCAACAGGTCCACAACCTGTTTCACCTCAAAGCGTCGTGCAGGAGATGGCAACAAATTGTACCCGTACCGCAAATTTCCATCCACCGTCAAATGCGGAAACAGCAAATCGTCCTGAAAAACATATCCTACCCGACGCTGCTCCGGCGGTAAATCAATCCCTGCTTCCGAAGAAAATAGCACCTCGTCGTCGAAACGAATCTCGCCCCGGTCCGGGCGCATCAGTCCCGCCACCAGGTTCAGCAGCGTCGTCTTCCCGGACCCTGAAGGTCCAAAAATCGCTGTGACCGGGTACCGGCAGTCCACCGCCACCTCCAGCGCAAAAGACGACAGCCCGCGCGTCAACCGAATCGAAAGCACCTCATCTCCTCCGCATCCGCCGCGCCGCCCATTCGCTAGCAATCAGCGCCACCAGAGACAGCACAACAGAAAGCACCGCCAGCCGGATTGCAGCGGCTTCTCCGCCCGGCTGATTCAAATACGTAAAAATCGCAGACGGAATCGTGCGCGTCTCACCCTGTATATTGCCCACAAACGTAATGGTTGCACCAAACTCGCCCAGGCTACGTGCAAACGTCAGCAACGAACCTACCAGCAACCCGGGCGCAGCCAGCGGCAACGTCACCGTAGCAAAAGCCCGTAAAGGCCCTGCCCCCAGCGTTCGGGCCGCCCGTTCCAGCCGGGGGTCCACCTCCTCCACAGCCAGGCGTACTGCCCGTAACATCAACGGGAACCCCACCACCGCCGAAGCCAGCACAGCACCCTTCCACGTAAACGACAGCGTCAATCCAAAAACTCCGTCCAGAAACGCACCCAAAACTCCCCGCCTGCCAAACAACAACAGCAACAAATAGCCCGTAACCACCGGCGGTAACACCAGCGGAAGGTGGCACAACCCATCCAGTACCAGCTTGCCCCGGAACTGCCCACGCGCCAACGCCCAACCCAGCAATACCCCTGGCAACAGACTCACCAGCACACAAACCAGCGCCACCTGCACCGAAAGCCCCAACACCTCCCATTCTTCAGCTTGTAACATCCACACGTTCTCCCATTACAATAAATCCTGACCGCAGACCACAAATTTTCTGTTTCCTTTACCACCTATCGTCCGCGCCTTCTCTTTTATAAAATACACCGCACACCCTCCGCATCAAAACACAATGTCAGCACCAACTATTCTCCCTCTTGCTCACCGCTCAACTGCATCCGTGCCGTCCTTCTCCAGCACCCGGAATCCGTACCGCCGGAACACCGCCAGCGCCTCAGGTGAACGGAAAAACGCCAGTGCATCTTCTACTGCCTTCCGGTTACGATCTTTGACAACCGCAATTGGATACACAATCGGATCGTGCGATCCCTGCGGAAACTGTGCAACGACCTCCACCTTTGTGCTGATTGCCGCATCCGTGCTATACACAATTCCTGCTGCGCACTCTCCACGCTCCACAAACACCAGCGCGGCCCGCACATCGCTGGTAGGTACCAGCCGCCCCGAAACCCTTTCCCACCACCCCATCCAGATCAGTGCCTGCTTTGCATAAATCCCCGCAGGCACGTGGGACGGATCTCCCAACGCCAACCGCCCGGCAAACGCCCCGGAAAAATCGAACCCTTTTCGCGCCTCTACCCGGAACCTTTCGCCTTTCGGCACAATCACAACCAGTGCGTTTCCCAAAAGACCTGTTCGCGTGCCCGGCACCAACAAATCTTGTTTCTCCAGGTATTCCATCCACTTCATACTTGCCGAAAAGTATAGATCTGCCGGCGCTCCCTGTTCAATCTGCCGCGCCAGCGTGGAAGACCCCCCAAAAGAAAAACGTACCGGCACCCCATGCGCCTGAGCCAGGAAAGCGATCTCCTCCAGTGCGCTCGTCAAACTCGCAGCCGCAAACACCGTAACCGTCTCTTCTGCGCTCGTCCGCTGGGCCGCCATTCCAAACAGCAACCACACAACACACAACCAGATTTTCCAAACGAGCCGGTTGCCCATTCTACAAATCTCCTTTCATGCATTTCTAAAAATAAAAAAAACATCGGGCCGTAATTCCTGGCCGTTTTGCCTTCTTCCACACAGACCCATCCTGCATTCAACCCTACCTTTTTTTCCTGCACAGATCTTTACCGGGAATGTTTTTCTGAATTTTCGTGTCAATT
>JAQCGA010000430.1 GCA_027619145.1 bacterium
GCGGTTTCATGGCCGGCACGCAGATGCGGACTTTCACCACGAGCCGGGAGATACGGCAGATAAGTTGAATGTGCGGGAACTCAAGGAGTATACTGGACAGCTTGCGCGAATCTTATTGCGGTTGTCCCACGTGCCACCAGAGGCATGGCCGGAAAACCGGGTGACGCCGGAGGTGGTGAAGGAGCGGCTGGAGGCGGAGCGAGGTACTGTGGTGCGGGTTTTCTGAAAGGCGGTCTCACGCAAAGTCGCAAAGACGCAAAGGGAAAACCCCTGGGGCGATGCACGGCGTAGGGGCGGACCTATGTGTTCGCCCGAGGTTGAAATGTTTGGATGGGATCATGAATACAGGAGGACGTTGTGAAGATATATGAATATCCCAAGTGCAGTACATGCAAGAAGGCGTTGAAGTTTTTGGATGATCATGGGGTGACGTACGTGAAGGTGGATATTAAGCAGGTGCCACCGAAGAAGACTGAGCTGCGAAAGATGCTGAAGTATATGGATGGCGAGATTAAGAAATTGTTCAATACATCCGGGGAGATGTACCGGGAATTGAAGCTGAAAGACCGGCTGGCGTTGATGAACACCGAAGAGGCGATTGATTTGCTGGCAGAGAATGGGATGCTGGTGAAGCGGCCGTTTGTGTTGTTAGAAGATGGTGGGTTGGTGGGATTTCGGGAAGAGAGATGGTCCGAGACGTTGGGGCTGAAGTGATGCGGTATTGTATAAAAAATTCGTACTGAGGTGAAATGGAATTGCTGACGACCGATCAGATCGCTCGGAATCCGGAGTGTGTAACTACCCGGCTGATATTTTCGCCAGGAGAAGAAGTTATTTTCCGGGTTTTGCAGGCTGGGGATGGCGCGGTGCTGGGACGGTATTTGGAAGGGTTGTCGCAGGAGACGCGGGACTTGTTTGGACCGCATCCGTTGACGATGGAGCAGGGGCACAGGCTGTGCGAAGAGATTGATTATGGGCAAACGTTACGGATGATTGCGCTGATTGGATCGGCACCGGAGGTGATCGCATATTTGATTTTGATTCTGGGTGTGCGAGAAAGCGAGATCGGGCGGTACCGAGAGCACAGGGTTGTGTTGGAGAGCGAGACGGATTGCACGTTTGCGCCTTCGGTGGCCGATGCGTATCAGAATCGGAGATTGGGCAGCTTGTTGATGCCGCATGTTCTGGAGGTTGTACGGCGACTGGGATACAGGCGGGTTGTTTTGAGTGGCGGAACACAGGCGCGCAATATGCGGGCGGTTCGGTTTTACGAGAAGTTCGGATTTGTGAAGGTGGGCGAGTTTATGACAAAGATTAACAATTACGATATGATTTTAGAACTCTGATTGAAACTAAAAGATGAGGATAAATAGATATGGATGAAGTATTGAAGAACAATCCATTGTTGAAGGTGGATGGATTACCCCGTTTCAATGAGGTCGATCCGGCGCATGTTGAGCCAGCCGTGCGGTATTTGCTCGCGGGATCGGAAGAGAAGGTTGTTGAGCTGGAGAAGACGTTGATGCCAACGTGGGACGGTCTGCTCCAGCCGTTGGAAGATATGGATGTAAATTGGGAATACGCCTGGAGTCCGGTGTACCATCTGTTGAGTGTGAAGAATTCCCCGAATTTGCGCAAAGCGCACGAGAAGGTGCTGGCAGACGTGGTGGCATTTGGATTGCGGATGCAGCAGAGCCGGCCCATTTATGAGGGGTTGAAGGCTCTGTTTGGGGGGGAAGGGTGGAAGGGTCTGGACGAGGCACAGCAGCGGGTCGTGGAGAAAAAGTTGCAGGCAGCCGAGCGGGCGGGTGTAGGGTTGGAAGGGAAGGCGAAAGAGCGGTTTAACGAGATTGCACGAGAGCTTTCGCAGATCAGTACGGATTTTTCCAATCACGTGCTGGATTCTACGAAGGCATTTGCGCTGGATGTGACAGACCCGGCAGATACAGAGGGCTGGCCGCAGAGTTTGAAGCAGATGGCCGCTCAAACATACAGTCGAGCGAACGACGGTGCAGATGCAACCCCGGAAGAGGGGCCGTGGCGTATTACACTGGATCAGCCGAGTTTTATGCCGTTTGTACAGCATAGCCGACGGCGCGACCAGCGCGAACAGGTTTATCGGGCATATATCACACGGGCGTGCGAAGGGGAGTGGGATAATACAGCGTTGATTGTGAGTGCGTTGAAGCTGCGGAAGGAAAAGGCAAAGTTGCTGGGGTATGAGACGTATGCGGATTTGAGTCTGGAGTCCAAGATGGCGCCGGATGTGAGTGCGGTGGAGCAAATGTTTGAGGAGTTGCTGGGCGCGTCTAAAGTTCATGCGAGCCAGGAGACGAAGGATCTGGAGGAGATTGCGAGGGAGATGGGGCAGGAGGAACCGTTGGCGCACTGGGACCTGGCGTTTTACTCGGAACGGTTGCGGGAGAAGGTATACGATTTTACAGAGGATCAATTGCGGCCTTATTTTCCGATGCCGAAAGTGCTGGATGGGTTGTTCGGGCTGGCTCAAAAGTTGTTCGGTATTACAGTAGAGCCGGTAGCAGGTGAGGTGCGGGTGTGGCATGCGGACGTGCGGTATTTTCGGGTACAGAACGAGGAAGGCGAGCAGATTGCCTCGTTTTATCTGGATCCATATTCACGGCCAGAAGACAAGCGCGGCGGAGCCTGGATGGGCGAGTGCCTGAGCCGGCGTATTCTGGACGGAGAGGTGCGGCTGCCGGTGGTACATCTGTGTTGTAATGGAACGCCGCCGGTGGGGGACAAACCTTCATTGATGGGGTTCCGGGAAGTGCAGACGCTGTTCCACGAGTTTGGTCATGGGTTGCAGGCTATGCTGACGACGGTGGATTACGCGGATGTGGCGGGGGTAAACGGGGTAGAGTGGGATGCCGTGGAGCTGGCCAGTCAATTTATGGAGAATTGGTTGTACCACAAACCTACGCTGGTGGGGATGACGGAACACGTGGAAACAGGAGAACGGTTGCCGGATGATCTGTTTGAGAAGTTGTGTGCCGCTCGGACGTTTCGGGCGGGATCGCTGATGTTGCGGCAGTTGGAATTTGGAATGACGGATATGGAGTTGCACGGTTCGTACGATCCGGAAGGAAAGGAGTCTGCGTTTGAGGTTCACCACCGGATTGCAAAGCAGACGTCGCCGCTTCCTCCGTTGAAAGAGGAGCGATTCCTGTGTGCGTTTTCACATATTTTTTCCGGGGCGTACTCGGCTGGATATTACAGCTATAAGTGGTCCGAGGTACTCAGCGCGGATGCGTTTGCGGCATTTGAGGATGTGGGACTGGATCATGAGGACGATGTGGTGAAGCTGGGCCGACGATTCCGAGATACAGTACTGGCTTTGGGTGGCGGACGGCATCCGATGGATGTGTTCCGAGATTTCCGAGGGCGCGAGCCCAGCACGGAGGCGTTGTTGCGGCATTCGGGGCTTTTGAATGGGAAGTAGAGGTGGACCTGTGTTCGCCCAAGAGTTTTAAAAAAGCGTCTCGCGCAAAGGCGCAAAGACGCGAAGGGAAAGGCAAAAGGCGCTATGGGAAAAGATTTTCCTGAATTCAAGTACTATCCTTCGGCTGAAGAAGTGGATGATTGGGTGGCGTCGGTCTGGGAACTGGTGGAGGAGACCGATTGTGCGGGTGAGGTTCTGAACGAGCAGGGGTTTTCGCACAATTTGGGGATTCGGCACTTTGATGGATTTCAGTACGTGCGGTTTACGCCTGAAGGAATGGATCCGTTTTACGGGTACTGGCAACCTGCATTGTCCGGACCGGCACCGTTGTTGATTCACGTGCCGGGGTATGGAGCGGAGATGAGTGTACATCCAGATCTGGTTGCAGCAGGTTTCAACGTATTGCACGTTTGCCCGCTGGGGTACAGTACGCCGGAAGGGGCAGATGAGAGCAAGAAGCGGGACGGAGCCTGGCCGGTGTTGCCGGATACGATTTTAAGCGGTGGAGAAAAGGGGTACAAATTCTGGTTGGCGAACGTGGCGCTGGCTGCGCGGTGGGCGATGGAACGCGAGGAAGTGATCCCGGATCGGGTCTCTTTTTTGGGCAGCAGCCAGGGTGGCGGATGTGCATTGTTGCTGGCGTCGGTGTTTCGGGATCGGGGGGTGCGGTGTGTGGGTGCGGACGTGCCGTATTTGACGAATTTTCCACTGGCTGCTGGGCGAGGGGCCTATGGGTTGGCCGCCCGGACGCTGCAGGGAATGTCAGACCCGAAGGCCGGGTGGCGGGCCATGGGTTTGATTGATACACTTTCCCACGCGCATCGGCTGACGTGTCCGGTGTTGCTTGTGGCGGGGGGG
>JAQCGA010000431.1 GCA_027619145.1 bacterium
TTGAACGCGCAACTGACTTTCCAGAAGCCACCGCGTGAATTAATAACTTGGGACCATAGGCCAGATCCCCAGCCACAAACACATCCGGGGCGTTCGTTTTTCCAGTTACCGGATCGCAAGCCAAAAACCCGCGCTCTGTGACCTCCAGCCCATCCCGCTCGGCATCCACAAACCGCAGGTCCACCCCCTGCCCAATAGCCATCAGCACATTGTCGCAGGCAATCACCTCGCGATCATCGTCATCAAACTGCGGACTGAAGCGGTGATTTTCATCGAACACACGCAGACATTTCCGGAAT
This sequence comes from bacterium, assembly GCA_027619145.1. Next base: position 300 of record JAQCGA010000431.1, read on the forward strand.
AACACTCCGGTTACACAACCGTTCTCATCCGTCTGGATCTCCACTGGCCCCAGGCTGTTGCGCCGCACAATTCCTTCTTCGTCGCCCTCCAGGATTTCCACATCATCAGCAGGCATCTCGTCCAGGGATTCCAACGAGCAAAGAACAACTTCGCCTACCCCCTCTTCACGCAACGCCGTGCGCGCCGTATCCACCGCAATCTGCCGCAACACCGTGCGGCCCACGTCATAGGCCACGTTCCCTCCACCTACCACCACCACACGGCGCCCCATTTCTGGAGTATTTCCCAGAGAGATGTCCCGCAAGAACTCCACCCCTCCCAGCACGCCTTTCGCGTTTGCTCCTGGCACCGGCAGCGGCCTGGAACGCTTGGCCCCCACAGCAATCACGACGGCATCGTGCCGCTCCCTCAGTTCCGCCAGGCTCACATCCTTGCCCACCTCGCAGTTCGTAACCGCCTTCACGCCCATCTCCTGAATAACCTCTACCTCTGCTCGGATCAGGTCCCGAGGCAACCTGTATTCCGGGATACCCAACGCCAGCATTCCAGCCAGTACCGGCTCAATCTCGTAGATGATGACCTCAAACCCCATCAGCGCGAGATCATGTGCGGCGCCCAGCCCAGCAGGACCACTCCCAATAATGCCCACTGACTTTCCCTGTACAGGTTCCAAATCTCCCCGCGTAAGAGACTGAAGCAACGGGAGCAACTCTTCCAGGTCTTCGCAGGCTCGGGGCGAATACCGGCGCGCGGCGTCCTTGAGAAATGCCACCAGCCCTTTCCCACCCTCTGGCCTCACCTCGGGACCAAATTGGTCGCAGACAAACCGTTTCAACGCCCGAATGGAAATGGGCTTATCCAGTTCACCCCGGCGGCAGGCCGTTTCACAGGGTGCCCCGCACACCCGCCCACAAATAGACGCCAGCGGGTTGGGCCCCCGTGCAATCAGATAGGCCAGTTCGTAGTCGCCTTCGGCAATGGCCCGCACATAACCCCGAGCATCTGTATGCACCGGGCAAGCAGCCTGGCATTTGATCTGGTCTTTCCAGTACGTCAGGTCCGGAAGGGTGACTTCAACTTGATCCATAACCATCCTCTGGCAGAGAGTTCAGAGCACCGCAATCAACAACACAAAAGAATAAAAGACCCTTTTATCTTAATATAGTTTCCCCAATCAGAGTTGTCAATAAAAAAAACACCATTTTGATTGCTTTAGTGGTCATTCTCACCCTCCACACCACCTGAAGATACCCCCTCTTCGACTTACACCTCTTTCAAAGCCGAAATGAGGTTCAGCACGGCCTGTTTCCCGTCGTCGAAAAACATCAGCGTATTGTCTGCGGCAAACAGCGGATTCGGGATTCCGGCAAAACCGGGGCTCAGGCTTCGCTTAATCACGACCACCGTGCGTGCCAGATCCACGTTCAGAATGGGCATACCCGCAATCGGGCTATTCGGGTTTGTGCGCGCATCCGGATTTACCACATCATTTGCACCAATCACCAGCACCACGTCCGTCTGCTGAAACGTGGAATTGACCGCATCCATTTCCTTGAGCTTGTCATATGGCACATCAGCCTCGGCCAGCAACACATTCATATGGCCCGGCATTCGCCCGGCCACCGGGTGAATGGCAAACTCCACCTCACACCCTTTGCTTTCCAGAACATTTGCCAGATCGCGCAGCGCATGCTGGGCCTGTGCCACCGCCATGCCGTATCCAGGTACAATCACGACCCGCCGTGCCGTATCAAACAACATGGCTACCTCATCGGCCGAAGTAGACTTCACCTTCCCCTCGTACATCTCGTCTGCACTTGTCTGTGGACCACCCGCAGGTCCCAGCACCCCGAAAATTACGTTCCACAACGACCGGTTCATCGCTTTGCACATGATCTGTGTCAGAATCAATCCAGACGCCCCCACCAGCGAACCCGAAATGATCAACACATTATTGAACAACACAAAACCCAGTGCCGCCGCAGCCAGCCCGGAGAACGAGTTGAGCAACGCGATCACCACCGGCATGTCTGCCCCGCCGATGGGCGCAACCAGCAAAATGCCCAACACGGATGCGACACCCGTCAGAACCCAGTACATCTGGGTATCTTCTGGCCGAAGAACCACCCACAATCCCAGCGCCAGCGCTGCCAGCGCCATCAACGCATTAAAAACCTGCAAACCCGGAAAGCGCAACGGCTTGCGCAACAGCTCCTGCAACTTGGCAAATGCCAGCAGGCTGCCCCAGAACGTAATGGCGCCAATAGCGCCCGAAGCTACCGTGGCCACGGTAACCTGGGGCAAAGACGTGGCCTGGTGCAGGTTCGCTTCAATGAGGGCAGCACCAGCTACCAACACCGATGCCCCGCCTCCAAACCCATTGAACAGGGCCACAAGCTGCGGCATGGCCGTCATGCGGATCTTCAAAGCCAGCAATACGCCAATTAGTGAACCCACAACAATGCCACCTGCAATCATTTCAAAACTGACGATTCGCTGGTCCAACAGTGTTACCAGCACGGCAAGCAGCATGCCCATTGCACTCAGGAAATTTCCGCGCGTAGCCGTGCGAGGGTGTGTAAGTCCTTTCAACCCCAGGACGAACAAAACAGCAGCAACCAGATAAGCAAAATTGATCAGGGTATCGTACACAGCTTACTCTTTCCTTTTGAACATGCGCAACATGCGATGCGTCACCAGAAAACCGCCGACAACATTGACCGTGGCAAACACCACCGCAGAAAACCCGAGCACAGTAGCCAACATCGTGTACTGAGTCCCTGCAGACAGCAAAGCGCCCACCAGCGTAATACCCGAAACCGCATTTGAGCCGGACATCAGTGGCGTATGCAGAGTAGGCGGCACCTTCGTAATGATCTCGAATCCCACAAAAATGGCCAGCATGAACACCGTGAGCGCTGCCACAAATATTTCCATCAGCCCGCCCTCTCTTTCCTTCATTCAGGCCTGGGGAACCCCAGGGCCTCGCACACCCGCGTATGGATAACCTCTCCGTCTTTCATGACCAGTGTTTCCCGTGTAATCTCATCTTTCATATCGAATTTGAACTGCCCTTCTTCAACCAGGTGTGTAAACAACGAGGTGATATTTCGCGAATACATTTGGCTGGCGTGGTAAGGCACCGTAGCCATCAAATTGACCGGCCCCAGGATGGTCACCCCGTGGACAACCACCGTTTCGCCCGGACGCGTCAATGCACAATTGCCGCCTCGCTCTGCCGCAATATCCACCACCACCGACCCGGAGGCCATTCCTGCCACCATGTGCTCCGTTACCAGAAGCGGAGCAGGCCTCCCTGGAACAGCCGCCGTAGTAATCAACACATCTTGCTCAGCCACCACCCTGCCCAGAGCCTCCTGCTGCCTCCGGTAAAACGATTCGTCCTGTGCTTTTGCGTAGCCCCCCACACCCTCGGCCTCTTCCGTTTCCACGTCCAACTCTACGAACTGCGCTCCCAGACTTTCTACTTGCTCCTTTACAGCAGGACGCACATCGTACGCCGAAACGACGGCACCCAATCGGCGTGCAGTAGCAATCGCTTGTAGCCCTGCCACACCCGCTCCAATGATCAGTACGCGAGCCGGTGCCACCGTTCCGGCAGCCGTCATCAGCAGCGGGAACATCTTGGGCAACTCTTCAGCCGCCAACAACGCCGCCTTGTACCCGGCCACCGTGGCCATCGAAGAAAGGGCGTCCATGCTCTGTGCCCGCGAAATCCGCGGTACCAGTTCCATTGCAAACAGGGAAACGCCCCGCTGTGCCAACTGCAAAATCTGTTCTCTTGCTGTAAGAGGTTCGGCAAACCCAATCAACACCTGCCCCCTGCGCAGAGACTCCAGATCTACCCGCCCGACTTGTGGGTTTGCCCCAAGCGTGCGTACATAAAGAAGGGCATCAGCCTGGCTTGCCACAGCCAGCCGTTCGTCCAGAACCTGTACCCCCGCTTTTGCGTACTCCGAATCGAGAAAGCCTGCGGCTTCGCCCGCACCGGCCTCT
>JAQCGA010000432.1 GCA_027619145.1 bacterium
TACAACAACTTCGCTACCGTCTTCGGATTTGTCCCCAACTACGCCGTTGGCATTGGCGCAACCAAAGCCCAACTCGGCATCCTCTCCATGGTCGGCACCCTCACCAGCTCTGTTGCCATCCTCCTCAGCGGCCACTTTTTTGCCCCCCGCCTGGGACCACGCATTACCGTCTTAACCAGCTTCCTCGCCGTTGCAATCTCCACTGCCGCTCTTCCATACCTCGATACCATCGGCGCACTCTACGCATCCATGGCCCTCGCCGGGTTCGGACGGGGTGCCGCCTACCCTCTCCTCATGGGCCTGGCCATTGCCCGCCTGCCAGATACCGAAAAAGCTACCGCCATGGGTTTCTTCCAGGCCGTGTACGCCATTGGCATGTTCGCCGGTCCCGTTGTTGCCGGACAAATTGGCGGTGCCTGGGGCTACACCGAACTCTTCCTCTCCACCGCCGTCGTCTCGCTCTTCACCGCCCTGGCCGCCCTGCGCCTTCCCCGACAGAGCTAAAGCTCAACCACGGTTCCAGCCAGCCGGGCGGCCACCGCCTGCACGTCCGACCGACTCGTCATATCCAGTACCCCGGCATCAACCTGCAACGCCTGAAACCGCACCCCAAGATGATCAATCGCATACTGCACCGCATCCGTAATTTCAAACTCTCCTCGGGAAGATGGACAAATTGCACGGCACGCCCGAAAAATTTCCGGTCCAAATCGCCAGCAATTCATACTTACACAAATCGGTTCCGGTTGCTGTGCAAGAAAATCCGCAGAAGGTTTTTCCACAATCCGGGTAAGTCGTCCGTCCTCCTCTACCTGCAAAATCGCAAATCGCGCAACACGCTCCGGCGGAATATTGCTATTTGCAACCAATCCGTCCCGTTCAAATGCAATCAAACCACTTCCGTCCATCTCCCTCAACGCGCTCAGAGCGCAAGCAGGATAATAATTGTCCGAGTTAATCACCAGAAACGGATCTTGCCCTGCAAATTGCTCGGCCGCAGCAACTGCGTTTGCAGTTCCAAGCGGTTTCTCCTGTACCGAAAATTCAATCGAAATACGGTGACAAGACAAGGATTCATAATAATGACGAACCGCATCGTGCCTGGGACCAATCACCAGGCAGACCTGCTCATATCCAGCATCTGCAAGCGCGCTCAATACATAATCCAGAAATGGCCGGTCTATGGGAATAAGTCCTTTCACCCCCGTTTCTGCCACTGCCGCCTGGCCTTCGCTTAACCCCACCGCGTCGTCTGACTTCTGCATCCGCCTGCCCATTCCTGCAGCCATCACAACCGCCTTCTTCATCTTCCCCATATATTCGTGCTCATTCCTTTATGGATGTCATTTTCTGACTCATATAGAAAAACTCAGCTACCGGCTCCGAATCTCCGAAGCCCGGTCAAATATCTCCTCTCGGCTTACCCCTGCCGCCTCATACATAGCAAACACATTCTCCAGCGGTGCCTCGGGCGGAACCGTATGGGATGCCGCCAATATATATCCGCCGCCGCCACTTGTCATTACCTCCAACAACCGCTCTGTCTCCTGGCGCACCTCATCAGCCGTCCCGTTCGGTAGCAACCCCTGCGTATCTACCCCACCCATAAACGCCAGATCCCGTCCAAACTCCTTCTTCAAATCCGCCGCATCCATTCCTGGACAATTGCATTGAATCGGATTCAGCACATCCAACCCCATTTCAATCAGATCCGGAATCATCGGCCGAATCGCCCCACACGAATGATACGCCACCCACAAACCATGCGCCTTTCCCACCTGAAAAATCCGCTCCAGTCGGGGACGAATCAACTCCCGCCAGCACTGCGGACTCATCATCATCGCCTGTTGTCCACCCACATCGTCTCCCGTCCAGAACCAGTCCAGCGCAAACCGCGCACAGGCCGCCTCGGACAGCTTCAACGAAAACGCCTCTGCCTGCGCCAGCATCACATCCGCCAGGTCTGGATCTGCCGCCAGATCCAGCATCGCCTCTTCCATCCCCCGCAGGCGGCACACCATCTCGAACAAACACGGCGACACATCGCACCCAATAAAATATTCCTCCGCCTCTGCCATGAACGGCTCCATATTCCGAAGCAACTCCTCCATCCGATCCTCCGGGTACGCACTCCCCAGAATCTCCTCCCGGCTCGCCTTCTGAAGCGGCGAATACCGAATCTGGTTGAACGGCCCCAGCTTCTCCCATTCAATTCCCCACACATCCGTATGTCCCTCCCCATCCCGCTCGTGCGTAATCCCTTCCATCGCGTGGTTATTTCCCACCCACGTCTGGCGTATATCATCCCCCATCGCCTCGGCCACAGCCCCCGGAGGAATCTCCAGCTCACACTCCAGACGCACCGCCATTTCTGGATGGAACCACATAAAAATCGGCACCCGATCCACCGGCTCCCGACGCAGTGCGGCATGGACCCGCTCTTTGGAATTCATCGTCCCCTCACAGGCTACAAATTCACAAACCCCTTCAACGCCCGCTTCTGTCCGGCCACATCCAGAATCCGCCGGATGATCAAAGACTCCTTCCGGTCAATATTTGCCTTCCCCTTCTCGAACATGTCCAGAATTGCCGAAGCCGTATTCAGGAAAATCTTGCTCGACTCCACTGGAACCAGCTTCGTCGCATCCACCGTCGTCACCGAAGCCGCATACGGCGTCCGCGCATTCGTGTACACATTCACCACCGCCGTGCGTCCGCTCGTAAAATCGATCAACAACTGCGAATGATTCTTCGATCCGCGTCGCATCAACCGCTTCGCATTCGGCCCCATACAACTCACCGCCATCTCCACCGGGTGAATCGCGTACTCGTCGAACAACCGTCCGCCACCCCAGGTTACCATATGCTTCACATTCTTCGCGCCCACTTCCTGCACATACTCCTGCACGTTCGAATACCGCAAAGCGGACGTCGTCTGCATCGGCACCTTATATTTATCCGCCAGCGCAAAAATCTTCTTCGCCGTCGCAAGGTCCGGCGCAAACGTCTTATCCACGTACGTCGCCTTCCCAAACGGAAACACCATCCGGCACAACTCCAGGTGTATCTCCGGGTTCGAAGGTGCCAGCACAATATAAAAATCCACCGCCTCGTTCAGCGCCTCCGCATCCTTAAAATACGGAACCCCGTTCGCCTCCGCCCAGACCCGGCTCGGTTTCTCCTTCAGCGCCGTTCCCCCGGCCACCGTGAACCCACGTCCCTTCAAATCCTCCCGCAGCAACCTCAAATACGTAATCGAATGAAAATTCTCCAGATTCAAATCCACAAAACCGATTTTCTTTCCCGATCCCGCCATGAATCTATCCTCCCAAAGTGGAATTTACATCGTCGGTACACCATCACAGGTGCGAACACATCCACCGTAAGGGCGCGGTCACCGCGCCCCGGGTTTCCTCAACCCCTTACAAACACCTGGTTTCCGGGCCTGAACAATCCCAACCTACAGTCGCCCTTCCCGCGCCTTTGCAAAAATTCCCCGCCACGCATCCCACGTCTCCGGGGGTTGGCTATCCAATGCGCCCCCGGTCATCAACATATATCCCCGCTCTGCAAGTGCCGCCAGCCCGCATCCGCGCCGAATGATCTCCTCCACCTCTTCCAGCGAATGCTCGTACAGCGAACACGTTGTCCCTCCGCAAAAAATAAAATCTTTCCCGTGCTTCTTTACCAGCTCCGGCAAATCCGGATTCTCCACCCAGTCGAACGGATTGATAATATCAATCCCTATCGACGCGAAATCTGGTAACAGATCCCGAATATTCCCGTGTGAATGCAGGTGCAGGTATGCACCCTTCTCGTGCACCAGCCGAGCCAGTTCCTCATACCATGGCAAGAAAAACTCACGCACCAGATCCGGAGAAATAATCAACCCCGCCGCATTCCCTAAATCATCACACACATTGATCACTTCCACGCCCCGGTCAACCAGCATCTCCGTCGCATCCAGATTCATCCGGGCCAGCTTCTCCGTCACCCGTTTCATGAACTCCGGTTCCAACATCAGGTTCACCAGTGTATCTTCGTACTCCATAAACGAATTGTGGATCCCCGAGAAAAACCCCTGGATACACCCCGTCGAAACGTACCCCGCCTTCCGGATCACCCGAGCATCCTCTTCGATATCTCGGTACCGCTCCGGGTCTCTCATATCCGGCAATTCCAGTCGCTCCAGATCCGCCTCGTTCTGAATTGGAAAATCGTAATATCGGATCGAATGCGGATTGTAATTGAACCTCCGCTTATGCCCACCTTCGTACTGCAGTACCTTGTACTCCG
>JAQCGA010000433.1 GCA_027619145.1 bacterium
TCAGGATCGGTATTTTCAGGCGTTTGGCTTGTCTTTGCAGGTCCCCCAGGGTTAGTTCCAGCTCTGAAATGGTAGTTTGGTATTCTGATCTTGAAATTTTCCTGGACAAATCCAGTGTTTCGAGCATGCGGCCATCCCCTCATTTGAACACATCACACCGGGCCCTTTTTATGTACATTGCGACAATAAGATGAGCAAGTTGGCTGGGCTTGTCAATACAATAAGCAGGAAGCAACGGTGTGTTGCCGGGCCTGTTTTACGTCGCGTGGAGGGGGTGAAGAAGTTGGTGCGGCCCGGTACGGAGTTTCGTATATTGTGCGCCAATTAATCAGGTGGATGTGCGGGAGACGGGTTGGGAATGATTTTGTGGCTGAATGCAAGCATTTGGGAAGGGTGAAAAGGGTATGGAACCCAACATGATCGGGGCTTATGGTCCGTGGGCCGCTTCGCTTGTGGGCGAAGAGCCCGCGGCTTTTTCGTTTCGCAATCCAACGTGGAAAGATAGGGGCACCTGGCAACCTCAGGCCCACGCGCGGCTTATGGAGTTGCTGGGGCCGCCGGATACCGGAGGAGTTCCGAATGTGACCCTGCACCGGCAATTTACTTACGACGGTTTGCATGTGGAGATTCTGTCCTGGAAGTTGCCATATGGCCCTGCCACCGAAGCAATTTTTCTGAAGCCAGAAGGTGCAAAAGGTCCGCTTCCTGGAATTTTGGCGCTCCACGATCACGGAGGTAGCAAATATTTCGGAAAGCGAAAGATCTGTCGTACGGCCAAGGATCAGCACCCCAGAATGGCCGAGCATCAGGCGAATTACTACGGTGGGATGGCCTGGGCGAATGAGGTTGCACGGCGGGGGTATGCGGTGCTGGTGCACGATGCGTTTCCGTTTGCGAGCCGCAGGGTACTCGCACAAGATGTGCCGGATTCGATTTGCACCGGGCTTACAGATGTAGATCCGGAAAAGCCTGAGCAGATCGACGCGTATAATCAGTGGGCCGGAGGCCACGAATCTGTGATGGCCAAGTCCCTGTTTTGCGCGGGCACTACCTGGCCGGGGGTATTTCTGGCGGAGGATCAGCGAGCACTGGATGTTTTGTGTGCGCGGCCGGACGTGGACGCCCAGCAGGTGGGATGCGGGGGGCTATCTGGTGGCGGAATGCGGACGGTATTTCTGGGCGGTGCAGACCCACGAGTTCGGTGCGCAGTTTGCGTGGGTATGATGAGTACGTGGCGGGACTATTTGCTTCACAAGAGCTTCACGCATACCTGGATGGTCTACGTGCCGTTGTTGCCCCGTGCGATGGACTATCCAGAGATTTTGGGATTGCGTGTTCCGTTACCGACCATGGTGCTAAATGATATTGACGATCAATTGTTTACCATGCCTGAGATGGAACGAGCAGATCGGATGCTGGCAACTGTGTACCAAAAAGCCGGTGCGCCGGAGCGATACCAGTGCTCGTTTTACCCGGGCCCGCACAAGTTTGACCTGGAGATGCAGAAAGAGGCCTTCGGGTGGTTAGACAAATGGCTTTCGCCCGGTTCCGGGCTTTAAACCGTACAGAGGAGATGGACGTGGCCAACTTGAATTATCCAGATCTGGATGCGTATCGCAAAGAGGTGTTCGCCCCGGAAGATGATCTGCTGAAAGGGGTGATGCCGGCAGCTGTTGAGAAAGGGTTGCCGCGGATTTCGGTGAGTCCGGAATCCGGAAAGACGTTGTATTTGCTGGCGAAGATGATTGGGGCCAAGAAGATCCTGGAGTTCGGGGCGCTGGCGGGGTATTCGGGCATCTGGTTGGCCCGTGCGCTGCCGGAAGATGGCAGGTTCATTACGCTGGAAATGGACCCCAAACATGCGGAGGTGACCCGTGCCAACTATGCGGCAGCCGGGTTGGCAGATCGCACGGAGGTGCACGTGGGACCTGCACTGGATATGTTGGACAAGGTCTTACCAGAGGCTCCATTCGACCTCGTGTTTATTGACGCAGATAAAGAGAACTATCCCAATTACCTGGATTTTGCTCTGGACCACACGCGTCCTGGTGGACTGATTATTGCAGACAACGCGAATGGACATGGGCGGGTTCACGAAAAACTGCAAGATGGGGAAGGCCCCCGGGGCATTCAGGTGTATAACGATCGCGTAGCAAACCATCCGAGGCTGGTTTCGAATATTCTTCCGGTAGGTGGATGGCTCGCGGTTTCACTGGTTCTGGACGGCACAACGTAGGGAGAACCCATGGCGGATGCAAAAAATGTGGTGATCATTTTGTGCGATCAACTTCAGCGGCAGATCCTGGGGCCGTACGGTGGAGATGTTCCTACCCCCAACCTGGACCGGCTGGCTGCGCGGAGCGTGGTTTTTGAGGAGTTTTATTGTGCCACGCCGCTTTGCGCGCCGACCCGGCCTTCGATGATGACGGGACTCTGGCCACACGCGCACGGGGCCACCTGTTTTGGGAAGGGATACGAGAAGATCCACCCGGGACAAACGCTGCTGATCGATCACTTGATGGATCAGGGCTACCACGTGGGATACGAAGGGATCTGGCATGTCAACCGGCCGGAACAAGAGGACCGCACCGGAGAGTATGCGTACTTCAATCGGCGTGGGTTCCCTTATAAGCAGCACATGGAGTGTTTGGTGGCCCAGGGTGGGAAAGAAGGAGAGCAGAAAGGAGCCGTGCGGACGCCTACCGACAGCGGCCGGATACACGATTGGGGTTTCAGCATTCCAGTACCGGCACGCTGGACGGATGCTCCGGAGTACCATCCAGACCTGGAAATGGCGCGGAATGTGGCAGGGTTTATTCAGCAGGCACCGGCCGATCGCCCGTTTGCGGCCTGGTGCTCCCTGGGGGGGCCTCACCCACCGATTGTGGTACCCGAACCGTATTACAGCATGTTCAAACCGGAGGACGTGAAGTTTCCTGCAAGTTTCGAGCAGGAGATGGCTGGGTTGCCGGAACCCGTGCGCGAGTCTCCGGGGGCGCAGAGTGTACGGGGCTGGTCCCGGGAACAGTGGGCTCGGGCGATAGCCGCGTACTGGGGTTTTGTGGCCTTTCTGGATGTGTGTATTGGCGAAGTGCTGGATGGCCTGGAGGCCAGTGGACGCGCCGGGGAGACGGTTGTGATTGCTACATGTGACCACGGAGAGATGTTGGGGGCGCACAACCTGTATCAGAAGGGGGTGTTGTACGACGAATCCATCCATTTACCCTTTATGATTTCGGCTCCAGGGGTGGCCCCCGGCAGGCGAAGCTCTTTCGGGTCTCATGTGGATATGCCACCTACTGTGCTGGATCTGTTGGGGCTACCCGGTTTGCCTCAAGGTCAGGGCAAGAGCCTGGTTCAGGTGCTGGAAGACCCCAATGCCGCTGGTCAGGATGCCGCTTTTGTGGAGTTTAACGGGTATATTGAAGGAGGCATTCATACGCGAGGCGTGATTACGGATCGGTTCAAATACATTTATCACCATGGCCATGCGGACCAGTTGTTCAACCGCCAGGACGATCTCCAGGAGATGAACGATCTGGCGCGGAATCCTGAATTCACTACGGTGCGAGAAGAATTGCGCGGTCGTCTGGTTGGATGGATGCAGGAGACCGGAGACTTTTTGACACCAGAGTGGCCTATTTAGAGGGATGGATCATTTGAGGAGGGAACAGATGGCGCAGCGCCAGGAGTTACCGGTGGACAGCCCGGTGCGCAAATTGCACCCGGGTGCATCCATGCTAGACGAAGAAGAAGTACAGGAAGTGCTTGCCGTAATCAAGAGCCGGTCGTTGTCTCGAGACTACGGTCCGGATCGACTGGATATGGTTACCCGTTTTGAGCAGGGGTTTGCACAGAAAATCGATTCTGCCTATGCGCTGGCAGTCACGTCCGGCACGGCTGCGCTGAAGGTGGCTCTGGTGTCGGCAGGTATTGGGCCTGGGGACGAGGTGATTGTACCCCCTGTGACTTTTATTGCCACACCGGCGACCGTGGTTTTGTTGGGCGCTGTTCCCGTGTATTCCGAAGTGGATGAGTCTATGACCATGGACCCGGAAGACCTGGAATCGCGGATTACTCCCCGGACCCGGGCGATTATGCCGGTACACCTGTGGGGGACACCATGTCGGATGGATCGAATTATGGAGATTGCACGCAAACACAATTTGAAGGTGGTGGAAGATTGTGCGCAAAGTGCAGGGGCCTCTTTCCAGGGGCGGCAGATTGGGACGTGGGGGGACCTGGGTGCGTTCAGCATGCAATTTGGTAAGATCATCACGTCCGGCGAG
>JAQCGA010000434.1 GCA_027619145.1 bacterium
GCAAGACCAGCACAACATCACCCCCGGGCTGGCCGTGTTACTGGTAGGGGACAATCCCGCCTCGGCCACCTATGTGCGCAACAAACAAAAAGCCTGTGAAGCGGTTGGCATTTACTCGCTCAAACGCAAGTTCGATGCGGACTTTTCGGAAGCCGATCTGCTCAAAGTGATATCCGAACTCAACGAAGACACCGCCATCCACGGCATTCTGGTGCAACTCCCCCTACCAGGCCATATAAACGAAAACCGAATCCTCAACACCCTGTCACCCGAAAAAGACGTGGACGGTCTCCACCCCGTCAACCTGGGTCGCCTCCAGCGCGGAGAAGAAGGATTTCTCCCGTGTACTCCCCATGGCGTCCAGCAAATCTTATTGCGCAGTGGAATTCGCCCTGCCGGAAAACACGTCGTCATCGTAGGTCGCAGCACCCTGGTAAGCAGACCCCTTGCAGGAATCCTCGTGCAAAAAAACGAAAATGCCAATGCCACCGTCACCATCTGCCACACAGGCACCCCGGACATTGGCCGCTTCACACGCCAGGCAGACATTGTCGTTGTGGCCGCCGGAAGGCCCAATACCATCACCGCAGACATGGTCGCCGAAGGTGCCGTAGTCATCGACGTGGGCATCAACGGCATTCCGGACACTTCGCGTAAAAGCGGTTACCGTTTGGTTGGCGACGTGGACTTTGAGGCAGTCTCTAAAAAAGCAAGTGCCATCACCCCCGTTCCACGCGGCGTAGGCCCGATGACCATCACAATGTTGCTACACAACACCATCTGGTCCGCCAAACGCTTTCACGGCCTCGCCTGAATTCCGTACAAAATCAAAAAAAGCAGGTTGAGCACCGGAGCACCGGTGGATCAACCTGCTTTTCTGCGTACAAACACCAACCTAAGCGTAGACCCCTTCTTTCCGCCATACATCCAGCATCAACTCATACCGGGAAAGCCGCATCCCCGTATAAATACAATTACTCGTAGAAAAAATGTACCCCCCTCCGGGCATCCCTTGCTCCAGTGCCTGACGGACAGATGCCTCGCACTCCTCATCCGTCCCGGAATCCAGTAACCCACAATTCACATTCCCAATCAAACATACCCGGTCTCCCACCAGGCGCTTCACCTCAGCCAGATCCACGCCGCCTTGCGGGTCCAGCGAATGCAACGCGTGCGGCGGTGCCTCCACCAGCTGGTTCAGGATGGGCATAATATTTCCATCCGTATGTTTGATCACATAAAACCCCTGCTCCCGGTATCCTCGAATGAGACGCGTAAGATACGGCGTAACAAATTCATCGAACCAATCCGGTGGCAAGAAGGGCCCCGTATTGAAACAATAATCCGCACAAAGGGCAAACCCGTCCAACCCCCCATGCTGGGAAAGACGCTCCCCGCGAGCCAGGGCTTCATCCACACGCCGCTCGGCTTCGGCCTTCACTTCATCGGGTGCCTCCACCAGCCGCGCACACCAATCCTCCATCGCCCCCCCGCTGGGAATGCTGTAGGTTGCATCGCCGTGCAGCATCAAAAAATACGTATCTCCAGTCTCCTCTCTCACCCGATCAATCAGCCGGAACACCTCTTCTTCCCGGTTCGGGTTCGGATGCAAAAAAATCGCATCGTGCTCATATCGCCTTGCCGTCTGAATAAACAGATCTGCCATATCTCGCCGGTGCAATTCCCGTTCTCGTTCCTCCATCTGATCCCACTGGTGGTAGCTTCTGTGACTTGGGTGTACCCGCCCAAATGCCTCCATCGTCAAAAAAAACACCAGCTCGAAATGCGGTACCCGGCCTGAAATTGGCCGGCGCTCCAGTGCAGCAATAAACCTTTCCCTCGGCCCCATTACCGCCACCTCCTCCGGTTATTTGACAATCAAATCCACAAAACTGCGTCCCAGAATCAACTGCGCACCCGTCAACAACAACACCCCGTACACCAGCCGATTGAACCACACTTCTGTAAATCGCTGATTCAGATAAATTCCCAGCTTCACGCCCACGTAGCTCAAGGGCGCAAGCACAAGGATCGTCATCAAATGCCCGCTCTGAATTAATCCCAGACTGAAATAGGGAATCAGCTTAATCTGATTGATCGCCGCAAAAAAGATAACCGTCGTCCCCACATACAGATCTCGCTCCATCTTTTGCGGAAGTAGAAAAATCGACGCTGGCGGACCCCCTGCATGCGCCAGGGTGGACGTAAACCCGGACACCGCGCCCATCACTACGCCTTCAATCGCCGGAGGGCGGCGGCCTTCCAGCATCCCCAAAATCAGCGACCGCCCGATCTGGAAACATACAAACAGTACAGAAAGCACCCCCAGGCCCACCTGCAGCACCCGCTCATTCCCGCTGAAATAACCGAAAAACATGGCCCCCACCGCAATCCCGAAAACAGCTCCGGGCAACATCAACTTGATATTCCGTCTATCGAATCGTTTTCGATAATGCGCCACAGCAAATACATCACACACAATCAACAACGGCAACAAGATCGCCGCCGCATCTGCTACAGGAATCGTCAACGCCATCAATGGCGTTGCCAGAATCCCTATTCCGCCTCCAAACCCTGCTTTGGCAATCCCAACGAATACCACCGCAATCGCCGCCAGGTACCAGAACGCCGCCGGATACTCGGGCATCATCTCCAGCAGAAAACTCCTTTCCTCATACCGCAAACCTTCCTTATCAGTGAAAATTCGAACCACATACCTCATCGTATAAACGTATCGCCTCGAACCCCAACAGGGCAACTCTTTTTCTTCTTGCCCGAACAATGTGGATTGACAGCACCGCCCGACCTCGTTATCATTTCAAGGTCTATTCCATCTACCCTTGGCGCCGGGATCACCTGGAGGAACGTGCATGGTCAAAAACCTGATTGTTTTGTGCGGGCTGCTCATCTCACTCACCACCGTCTCCGACATCCGCGCACAGAACCCTCCATCGCCTGCAGATTTCAACGGAGACAACACCGTTGACTTCTCAGATTTCATCCTTTTCGCGCAAGGATACGGAAAAACCTCCCAGGACCCGAGCTTCGACCCCCGCCTGGATCTCAACTTCAACAACGTCATTGATTTTACAGATTTTGTCCTGTTTGCCCAACAATACGGCGCATCGAACCCTCCAGACAACAACACGCCTCCGCACGTCTATATTCTGGACCTGCTTGCCGACAGAATCGACGTTCTGGATACCGAAACCAATCTCATCGACCCCGAACGTACCGTGCGGGTGTCTCAACCGCGTGGCCTGGCCTTCTCGACAACGAACAAGCGCATCTATGTTGCCGGGGTAGACAGCTTCTCTGTTTTACGTGAAGACCATACCAGAGAGTATACACTGCCCCTCCTGGACCCCGGGAGTGATGGCCTCGGCCCCACACCACGAGGAGGGTTCCGGGTTGCCCTCTCTCCAGACAGCCGGTTTGCATATGTGACGGAGGAAATTGGTCAACTGGTTGAAGTCATAGACCTGCAAAGTCGCCAGAGCGTACAGAGGATCCGACTCAGCGCGGAACCCGTTGGCATTGCCGTCTCTGCAAACGGGATGGAACTTTACGTGGGCGCAAAAGGAAGACGCCTGACCATTATCGATGCCGTTGCTCAAGTGGTCAAAGCAGACAGCGTTGCAATAGGTGGAATCGGCAACGGCCGCATTGCCCTGGCACCAGACGGCAGCCGCATCTATTCTGCCAGAATATCCGAAATCACGGGCACCACCTCGGCACAGCTGATTTCGATCAACCCGGCATCCAGAACCGTGGTGGACACCCTGGAACTTGCGCAGGCCGGAGACCTGAGTGCCCAGGTCATTGATCTTGCCCTCTCCCGAGACGGAAACCAGATCTATGCAACCCTCCTGCGCGTGGCACCCGCGACAAGCTCATCCAGCGCATTTACGGCTGAACTGATAGGCAGCCTGGTCACAGTTAACACGGCAACCTTCCAGAAAGTAAACGAGATCCGCATTGGAGATCAGGTTGGTGCCCTGGGCCTATCTCCAGACGGAAAAACCGCATATGTTTCGGGTGTCCGGTCCTTCTTAGAGAATCCTTCCTTTCAAATTCTGATCGTAGACCTGGAAACCCGGCAGATCGTGGGGTCGCTCTTCGGCTTCGACCTGCCCGTTTTCATCAGGGGTCGTGCCGCCAAGGTGGTTCCATATCAACTCCCGGAAATCGCAATTTTTTAATCCCGCCCAAAACATCCCAAGGATTTATTTTTTCATATATTTATAAGCATATAACAAAGGCATAATCGCTTCAGTT